>CAZKDZ010000167.1:0-14038 GCA_964551635.1 uncultured bacterium
GGTCAAATCCACCCGTCTTACGAGATCGAGGCTGCGCTTGCTCGCCTCTCATAGCCGGATTTTCCTGCCTTGACCACCGCTTTTTCGCTCGCGCTCGGGAACTCACCGGTAATTTTAAAACAACTTCCTAGCCGAGCAGAAATAGAGATCTGCCCCTACTTGATGATCATCAACGTGCCCCGCTGCGTCTGGCCCGCGCTCCCCGGCATCTGGGACTCGACGATCCAGTAGTAGACGCCGGCGGGCACGTCCCCGCCGCGTGAATGGGGGATCTGGTTCCACCCGGCTTCGCCCCGGGCGGGGTCTTCGTGTTCAATCAGGGCGGCAAGCTCGCCCGCCACGGTGTAGATCCGGATCGTGCACTTTTGCGGGATATTCGTAAACCGGATCAACCCCGCCGACGGATAGTTATGGGCACCGTCCACCTTGTGCGGATTGGGGACGACGATCACGTCCCGCGCCAACTGGTCTGCCGAAGCGTTGGCCGGCACGAAGGGAACGCTGGTCATGACGCCGCCCGCCCACTGCTCGGGTGCGCTGTTGCCGCCCTCCATGGAGGGAATGGCCATCCCGGTACCGTTCCAGTCGTCGTGCCCCGAGTCGTAGGCGGCCACGCGGTAGGTGTACTCGAAACCCGCAACGGACCTCCGGTCTTCAACCTGGTAGGTGCCGCCGCTGTAGTACTCCGGATCCTTCAGCGGGACATCGGCCATCAGCTTCCAGTCGTCGATCTTGTAGTCCGAGCGGTAGACCCGGTAGCCCACGATATCCTGCGCCTCGGCGCCCGTGTAGTCCGGGTCGGTCGCGTCGTCGCCGGCGTCGGTCCACTTGACAAGGTTGAATCCGTCGACCGACGCGGTGGTTTCCGTCTTGACGTCAGGTGGGGGATCGGGCAGATCGTAGTTCCACCTGAAGGCGTCGGCCGCGGCCTTGTGGTGTTTGAGCAGGTTGTTCATGGGCTTGTCCGACAGCATATCTTCCTGCCGGCTCTGCTTGGCCCAACCATAGATATTCTCCTCCACCGGCGCGGCCGCCACCAGGGCATAGACGATTCTCACCTTGTCGCCGGGGGCCAGGTCGTACGGCCCATAGGCGAAGGAAGCGACGAGCCCGTCAATCGTGGTAGGATTGTCCATGATGAATGGCGAGGGACTCGTGAGTTCGTTGTAGATCTGCTCGGAGCTCATGTTCTCGGAACCCGGTTCCGAGAAATCGGTACGGTCCCTGTAGTCCCACCACTTGACGGTATGAGGCTGGTCGGCCACCCGGGGCGCAATAAAGCTTGCATCTCCGCCGGTGTCGAAGGTAAATGTCGAGGCATCGTTGACCGATCCGGGTGTGTAGGCCAGCGGGGCGGCGCCGATGTACTGGAAGGCCCCCATCTCCCCCTCGATTTTCGTCTGCTGGAGACAGCACTGGTGCCAGCTCTGGTTGGCGCGTTCCTCACTATAGGGTTTGCCGATGTCGTTTCCAGGCAGGTCGGGATTGTCCGCATCAAAAGCATACCACATCTTGAGACCCAACGCATCGCCCGGACCGTCGAAGTTGGCCGCTTCCGTATACTTGTACCAATCGTCCAGCGCGATCGGAATGGTACGCCGGAAGAATGAATCCCCCGCATAGTGGGCCTGGCCGCACTGGGAGGCGTAAAAGCGGGTGGAGAAGATCAGGAACGTATCGTTCAACTGCAGCCCGCCGCCGCCGAGGTCCGCCACGCCGTCACCGTCCGAATCTCCGGTGTTCTCGAACGTATATTCCATAATCTGGAAGTCGTCGAAGTCCGGATAGCTCCATGCGTAAGACTTCTTGGTTACGGTGATGCCGTTCTTCGTCGTCCATTTGCTGACGATAATGCTCTCCGGAAAGTTGTCCTTGTCGGCCTCCATATATTCGCTGTACCGGTAGTTGTGGATCTCCACCGGCGAAACGGGACCCGGCGCGGGCTGCCCCGGCCACCAGTTGGCCATATCGGGACCCAGGGGAGATACCTTCCGGTAGCCGATATTGCTCTCCGGCCCCTGCGAAGGATCGTAGGCCATGGGGACCACGTCCTCCGATTCAAGCGTGGCCTTGGATTCGGAAACGTGGTAATCGCCGCCCACCCGTGTGGCGATGAACTGGTTCCAGCCGGGCATGGTGCCGCACAATTCGTTGTAGTAGACCACCCATTCAGACCGGACGCCCCAGGTCCGGGTGCCCCAGTAGTCTATGAATTCCTGCGGGTACTGCACCCAGAACCTTCCTGGATACGCCATACCGACGGGCCGGTACCAGCTCATCGGCGTGGCGGCGCGTACTCCCTGGGTGCCCGAGTTCCAGTAGATGTCCCATACCTTCGCACGGGACTGGACCCGGAGTTCCGCGTGTACCGCGGTACTGAACACCAGAGCCAGGAGCGCAATCCCGATTACGATATTCCTTTTCATTTCCTTGACCTCCTCAGAGATGACCGATGAGTTCCGTCCCTCCGTCTCCGGAGGGGCTCGCTCACGTCAGAAGCTCAACCTGATTCCCATGTGCGTTATCCGGGGATTGCCTATATAGCGCGAACGGTCGGAAACGTCCCCGTAATTGAGGTACGTCGCGTCGTTGGGCCTGGGCTGCTGGAGCCCCCACCACATGTAGTCCGTTCCGGTGACGCTGCTGGCGTCCTGCTGGTTGAACAGGTTGAACACTTCCACGAACACATCGGCGTTCACGTTCCCGAAGCGGAAGTGCTTCTGCAGGTTCAGGTCGGCTTCCGTGTGCAAGGGCCGTCTCGCCGGCGTGTTGGCTCCGGTCAGCTTGATGTAATTGAACTTGCTGCCCGTGTAGATCCGGTAGATCAGGTTGGCGTTGATGCCGCCGAACAGTGTGGCGCCCGCGTACTTCGCGCCCGGACCGAAGTCGAGCGGGGAGGAGAAGAACATCTGAAGGCTGCCCTGGCTGCGGCGTCCGCGCGTGAAGATATTGCCGGTACTGAACCAGAACTTCTGAAACCAGATGCCCTGAAGCCATTCCCGCGCTTCGTCCGTCAGGCCCTCGACTTCCCACGCAGGCTGGAGAGGCGCTGAGCCGCGGGCGTTGAAGGCATTCACGTTTTCCCGGACCTTTTGCAGGTTCTCTTCCGCCTTGTCGCCAAGCGTCTTGATCTCCTCCGCCGTAAGCGGGACCGGTTCCCTTCGGCCGCCCGCGACGCGCCATTCCTTGTGATACCTTCCGCTGGCGATGAAACTCCGGTCGGGATAGATCAGGACGCTGGCAACCGTCTCCGGGTCGCCCAGCCAGTGGATGGCTTCCAGCCACTCCAGGTTCAAAGCGGCGCGGAAGGCGAAAAAGTTGCTGAAGCCCTTCCGCATGCTGAACTCGAACCCCTTGACGTCTTCAGTGCGTTCGGAACCGTACGTGCCTCCGATGGCGCCCGTCCTGCCCGTGACAGGATCGACGGCGTCGTGCCAGATGCCTGTACTCTGAAGATGGCCGCTCTTGTAGAACGCCGCCAGAGAAAAGACGTAGTCGCTTACGAAGTTCCAGTCCGTTCCCACCTCGAAACTGGTCGTGGGGTGACCGTGGTCCCAGACCGGGCTGATGACGTTGGCGCCGTAGCTTTCGTCTTTCGCGTTGAAGTGACTCCACGGGACGCCGGGAATCCCGTCCGGCCCGGAAGCCGTTTCCCAATGGCTCCCGAACTGCTGCCGGAAGGAGGGGATCATCATGTATCGGCCGTAGTAGAAATGCATGCTGGACCTGGCCGTGATGGGGTGTGAGATACCCAGCCTGGGGCTCCAGCCCTGTATGGTCCGCATAGGCCCGGTGGGCGCCTGGATGAACGTATCCATCGCGTTGTACCACCCCGACGTGAACGACGGCAGCAACTGAACGTCCTGACCCCACAGGCGGTCGTAGCGCAGGCCGACGTTGACGATCAGCCCCTCGAACTCCATTTTGTCCTGGACGTAGGCGCCGAACTGTCTGGGCGTCACGGCCTCGCCGGGTTCCGGCTGCCCGATGTAGCGGATATCCCGCTTCGCGTCGCCGGGCGTCATGCCGGTCCACGTCCACCAGTTCTCGAACGTCATGAACTCGAAGCCGGTCTTGGCGAAGTGGCCCCGCGTCATCTGGCTCGACAGGTCGGCCTTCAGGCTGAAACGGTTCTGCTCGCCGACCTTGAACGCCCAGACGTCCTCCCGGCCGATGTAGAAATACCCTTCGCTGTCGGTCCTGACGGCCGTGGTCTTATTCCCCACGCCGCTGGTGTCCGTTCGGCTTCCATAGCGCGATACGCTCACTTCGTAAAACGTCCTGGGGCTGATGGTGTGGGTGATCACGCCGTAGATCATGTTGTCCGTCTGTTTTTCCTCACCCGCGATCGATCCATCGGGGATGAAGAGGTCGCGTCCCGGTCCCCGGATGACGTTCGGGAAGCTGTACCGGGACAGCCGTCCGTTGTTGATTCCTTCCGCAAAGTCGTACATCCATCCGATCCGCAGCTTCATGTTCGACCCCGCCGGGACCGTCAGCTTTGCCGTCGTCCTCAGGTTTGCCGGCCGTGTGCGCCACGGTCCGGGAAGCACGGCGGCGTCACGCAGGTGCCGGGCGCTGGCGAAGAAAGACGAATTACCGAACAGGGGGCCGCTCAGAAATCCATCCAGGTAGTGGCCCCGCCAGTCCGTGTAGTTCGTTCGCGGGTGGACGAGATTCCCCGTCTCGGGGTCCACCTCGGACGTCCAGCTCGGATCGTTCCACTTCGCGTTTCCACGCAACTCCGGCGCCTCGTAGACATTCTCGCCCCAGTGCTTCTTGCCCGCAGGGGTGAGACGATATTCCGCCTCGCCGTGATATTGCGCGCCGCCGTCGCGGGTTACGATCTGGATGACGCCTGCCTGCGCGTTTCCGTATTCGGCGTTCATTCCGCCCGTGATGACGGAGACCTCCTGTACGGCCTTGAGGTTGACGCCGTACCACTGTCTCTCGCCGCCGTCGCCCCATCCGCCGCCGATGCCGCGCCCGTCCCTGCCGGAAACGGGGACGCCGTCGACGTAGACGACGTTGTGGCTGGCCACCCAGCCCCGGATGGCGCCGCTTCCGTCAACGGCATAGCCCGGCTCCAGTTCCAGGACCTCGGTGACGTTTCTCAGAATGGGCGTTCGCTCGATCTCCTCGGCGGTCACGACGTAACGGCTGTCCGTCTTGTCGGGATCCACCGGGGGTCTCTCGGCCACCACCACCATCTCTTCCAGTTCCAGTTCGGTTTCACGAAGTTGAAAGTCGACCGTTGTGGTGAAATCCACCCGTACGCCCACCTGCTCCTTGACCACCGAGTGATACCCAACCATCGATGCCGTCAGCTTGTACTGGCCGGGCGTGACGGAGACGATCACGTAGAATCCGTCCGCATCGGTGGTTCCACCCAGCCTGGCTTCCTCTAAAGCCACACTTGCCCCCGGAAGGGGTTCCCCCTTCTCATCGGTCACGCGCCCGACGATTTTGCCGGTTGTCGCGGCCATCACCTCACTGGCGGCAAAGAACAAGGCAAACAAGACAACCACAGCGCCCGTGAAAATCCTGAGCCTGCTCATGCTTCCTCCTTTTCGCGGCGTTTGTTTCACGTTCAGGTCATTCCAGCTGAAAAATAGGGCAACCACGCCTGCGTTGTTATTTCTTGAAGTAGAACCGGATGCCTCCCCGCGCATTCAGGAACTGCATCGGAAACGTCTGGCCCTCGAGGCCCCACGCTTCCATCGGCCTCAACTCGCCCAGCAGGAGATTGTACCGCGCGCGCACGTCCAGCGAAATGTTGTCGAACACAAACGCCTCCACGCCCAGTCCCACGTTGGCGCCCAGAGCCGTGCGCGAATCGCTGAACGGCTCGATCACCAGTTCCTTATCCAGAGGCGCTTCGCGCTGACCCGGAAAGATCAGGCCGCTCACGTCCGTCTTGTAGTCGTAGAAGCCCGCGCCGACGGTCACGTAGGTGGAATATTTCTCCTTGGCCAGAATGCCTCCGCCTCCGCGTCTGACCACCGCGTTCACCAGAAAGCTGCTGATACGCATCTCGCTCGCAGCGTTGGGGGACTTGTAGTCCCTGCCGTCTATGGGCCAGGTAAACGGGGTGTCTTCCAGTACACCGTTCTCGAAGATGGACCGGTGAAATTCCATCTCCACGCTGGTGCGCGGACTCATCACGTAGGTGAACATCACGCCGGCCTGCCCCCGGCCTGTTTCATACCAGTCCTTCAGCTTGAAGATCGACCGGTTGTAGTCCAGGAACGTTCCGAGCCCCCAACTCCCGGCCACGCCGCCCCCATAGACCGTACCCGCCGAAAGCAGCAGCAGCGCCGCCGCCATACATGCCAACACACCGTTTCGCATATTCAACCTCCTCCAAATTTCAGATGTCACGAGCGACATCCGGAAACTCCGGTGCCATCTTGCAAAACGCACCTTCAATCCAGTCGGATCATCACCTCCTTCTGCGTATTGTCCGGCGTCAATGCGTGTGTTCGATCAAACGGCGGAAATTGACGTCGATTCATTCTCAAAAGTAGCATTGCTACAAATCGCAATTAATGCACGAAAATTAACGTTGTCAAGTGTTTTTCACCCTGCGATTAGAAGATTTAATAGGGGACTCAGGAACGTGCGGAACCCGGAGAAGGAGCGCCTGGGCCGTCAGCCGGGAAGCGCGTGGCGACCGTCAGACAGGAATATCTGCCGCACCTTCACACACGGCATCCAGGCATGGGATGAAGTCCGGGCGCCTTTACCCGCGGTCATCCGTCTATGTATCCCTTCAGCAACCGCGCCGTTTCCGACGCGACGCGAGAGGGGTCGTCGTCCTTCGAATACGGCTCGAGGACGTTGACGTAACCATCATATCCGATGGATTTCAGATTCGATATGAATTGCGGGATGTCGAGATGGTCCTCGTCGCACAGGTACGCCCTGCGGAACGTCGGGGTGGTCTTCAGGTAAAACCGGGTAATGGTCTGTTCGCCCTGGTGCAGTACGCCGCCCTGTACGTTGACGATGCTCAGCAGGTCCCGCACCTCTTCCAGGGTGGCCAGGCCGTAGTCCTGCTCGGCCATGTGTATATTCAGCGGATCGACGTTCAGCCCGAGGTTTGGGCGGTCCACCTTCCTGATGAAATCTCGGGCGCGGAGGATATCCTCGAACATGCTGTTGAAATGACAGGCGATGACAAGCGTGATTTCCTGCCGTGCGGCCAGGTCGCACCACTCACGGATCAATTCGATATCCGTGGGATACCCGATCATCAACTGGTCCAGTCCGACACGCGGCAGAAGCGCCAGTTTCTTTCCGGTCAGGTCCGCGTCGAACGAAGCCGAATCCAGCCGTCCCCAGAGCATGCTGCAGCCCAATCCGTGGCCGGCATAGAGGGCTTCAACTTCGTCGAAACGTTCCTCCCTGATGAGGTGATCGATCTGACCGTCCCTCAGGTGTACGCCCTCATAACCCGCGCTGACCGTAAGCGCCAGGAATTCCTCAGCCGTCATCGCGTAGGACTGTTTCGTCATTTCAATCAGCCGACCGGACAGCGATAGCTTCATCGGATCCTCCGTTACCTCTTCAATTAAAAAACCCAAACTCACATGGATGGACAGGATGAACAGGATCAAAACCGACCAGGATTAGCTGGATTCACAGGATTAAGCAGGATTGGAAACCAAAAGCAGGATCAAAACCGACCAAGACCCAATTCAGCAAAAAGGCCAATAGCAGGGCATATACTTGCTCGTCCGGGCCAAAGCGTCGAATCCATACCTCCGTAGAACTCGCAACGTCATACTGACCGATCAGATTCCACGTCTCATTGGAAAACAGCCGTTTCGTCAAGAAATCACGATTTTTCTCGGTTGATTCAAGTAAAATGAACAGAATTCAGAATGAATTCTTGACGCGTACGGGTTTGCCGGTTTCGATGGACTCCGCGCCCGCGATGCAGGTGGCAGCGGATTTCGCGCCGTCCCGCACGTCGATCATCGGCGTCCCGTCGTTCAGAATGCAATCCACGAAATGCGCCATCTCTTCGCCGAACGTGGGGTGTTCGGCAAGAATCGTAATCGGCAATCGGATGAAGTCCTCCAGTTCTTCGACTTTGCTGAGATACAACCTGTCGTTGATCGCCGTGCCCCGTGTTCCGTATATGGCCAGGTTCAGTTCGTACGGGCGCTGGCATCCGAGAAATGCAGCCATCTTGCCCATACAACCGTTCTCGAATCGGAAATTCATCAGGTACGCATCGTCGTGCGGAAATTCGGCGAGCACTTTGTGATTGGAAATCGCGAATACTTCCTCGATATCTCCCACGATCCATCGCAGGAGATCGATGGGGTGGACGCCGCCGCCCATCAGGCCGAAGTGCGGATTCCGGTCGTCGACCCACCAATCCTTGATCCGTTTCCCGATGTTGTGCAGATAGTCCGCCTCGGCGTAGAAGGCTTCACCCAGTTCTCCTTCGTCGTACATGCGTTTGATGGTCTTGCAGATGGGATTGAACCGCGCGCTCTGCCCCACCATGAACTTCAGCGAGGGTTTCGTGTCGGCCATCCGTACGATCCGTTCACAGTCCTCCAGGGTGGTGGCCAGGGGTTTTTCGCAGATCACGTGCTTGCCTGCTTCAAGCGCCGCAACCGCCTGATCGGCGTGGGCGTAGTTGGGGCTGCACAGGGAAATAATATGAACGTCGTCACACTCCAGCATCGACTTGTAGGTGGGGGCAAACAGGTCCATGGAGCCGGGGAAGAGATCCAGTCTGCGTACACTTGGCGCCCATGCCGCCCGCACCTCGGTATCCGGATTCTCGTCAAACGCCTTGAAATGTTCCCGTCCCGCGTGTCCGATGCCAACGATCCCAACGCCCAGTTTTTCCATTTCAGGCCCTCCGGGGCTGCGTGCGGAATCCGTTAGCGATTCCGACGTGTTTCCTGTCTCTCGGTGATTCGATACCCGGCTTACCTTTCGACCTGCTCCAGCAACGCGAGAAGATTCGACCCTTCGATGCGTGTCCGGTCTTCATCGGTGAGGAATGGCATCTTCGCAAACAGGTCGAACGTCTGCGGAAACGTCACCCAGTCCAGGCAGGGAGAATAATCCGACGCCCATAGCAAACGGCCAACGCCGTAGGCATCCACCAGGGATTCCACGTACGGCCAGGCCGCGCGGTGCGGAAAGTCGTGGCCCGGATCCGTCAGCGCGTAGAAGCCGCTCAGCTTGACTCGCGACTGGGGGAATTCCGCCAGCGCCAGCACGCTGGCCATCGCGGATCGGGCCTCCTCGGGGCCCGGCGCCCGGGCCTGTCTGGGCGGCAGGCCCAGGTGGGACAAGACGAGACGCAACTCCGGATGCCGCCCGAGGACGTCCTGCCAGGCGTTCCAGTCGTCGCCCTTCGAATTTACGCTCACCAGCCAGCGCCTGGAAACCAGCCATGCCCAGACCTCGTCCGATATGCGCAGGAGCGCGTCCACGCGTTCGGGCCCGAAAATATAAAAGCTCACCCCCATGAATCCGTCCGCCTGAAGTTGCGCCAGCGCTTCGATCGTAGGCGGTTCCGCGGCATCGAAATAGGCCGCGGGATACACCCAGTCGTACTCGGCCGCCATCCGCGTGAGATAGCGGGAATTCTCCGCCGCCCAGGGAACGTCCGCGTACCCCACGATCAACGCGGCCTTCACCCCGTGGTCCTTCGCCAGCGAAGCGTACACAACGGCTTCATCGACGGGCCTGCCCAGCCGCTTCATAAAAGAATCCTGGTAGCCTCCTTCGAACAGATGGATGTGCGCGTCGGCTCGTTCGGACATGGTTTGGTTTCTCCGTGGTTTAGGGGCACGTTTGAGTTGACTTCACGGTAGCAGGTTGGAACGCTCCTTCGTAGGGAGCCATCAGCTATCAGTCGTCAGCTGTCAGCCAAAGGCCAAAGCCAAAATCAAAATCCACATCTCCCCAAATTCCCTGCCTACGGCGTGTTCCTTAAAAGCGGGGAGACGGAAGACGGGAGAGGGGAGAGATTGCCTGCCTTGCGAGGTTTCTTCGCGTGTCGGAGACAAGTAGGAATAACATTCCGGGCAAGGATTTCTTCTACCGGCTTCCCTCTACCTTCTCACCGCCTTTGGAATAGTCGCCGCTGGGCGCGGGGCCTGCCTAATGCATGGCGCGAATACCCTAACGGGAGGCACCAGATACGCCGGCCTGCCAACCTTGGAGGATAACGTAATTTGGTGCGGAACGGAACAGCGCGCCCTGCTCTGGGAGTACTCCGGTATGGTATCTTATACGTAACCGGACTGTCTACCTGAGTGCGACCGATTTGTCTTGCGGAGTCAGTCCGGAATTCGATCGCAACTTCGTGGCCGCCAGATGCGATTTCTTGTGGGTTGGAATCTCAAGCCCGTAGCATCCAAGGCCCTGACCTGAGCCGCTCCCTGAGCCTGTCGAAGGGTCGGCGAAGGGTAGCGCATTGCGGGCATTTCGACAAGCTCAATGACCACGCTTCGATAGGCGATAAGGATGTCTGCGCGAGTTCGCACCTATAGGCCGGTCTTCCTGAACCGTCACTCCCATTGCAGTTCCACCGCCAGGAAGTCCTGGTCGCCGGGCATGTTCAGCGGCAGCCGGACGGTCTGCCCGTCGACCGCCGCGGATCCCATCAGATCCTCGCCGGAATATATATCCGCCAACGCTGTTGCCGTCGCGCCTTCCGGAACCCGCATCTCCAGATTGGTCTCGTAGGCCAGCCCAAGGTAGTTGAAGATCAGACCGACGAGGCACCCGTCTCCCAGACTCGGAAACAGTTCCATCGTCGGCACGTCCCGGCGGTCCCATGGACGCAACTCTCCGTAGTCGTTTCTTGGAGGATACGGCCACAACCTCGCCGCGGGCGCTTCGGCCGACAGCCACGCCAGCGCATTCCGCAAGAGTGACATCCCGCCCGTAGGCGTCCGGACGGCGCCGTGGTCGCCGGGTTCCACGTAGTTGAACAGCGGCGTTCCGGCCAGCCAGACCTCACGCCGTCCGTTGGTCTCGGCCGCTACGAGAGCGGGTCGCCCGTCCACTTCGGCGATCGCCTCCCCTTCGAGACCGGGTTCCAGGAACGCCGACCCCAGCATGATGGGCGCATCGATCCCCTCGAGCAGCGGGTGGCCGGAAACGACCGGCTTCAATTCCGAGAGCCCTGTCTCGTCGCCGGAGGGGGGCGGATACGCGCCTTCCCCGGACCAGTCGCCGGACGGCGTGCGACCCACCCGGAGCAGCCCGTTGCCGCCGTCCGCATGTGCATCCAGCGCTCTCCGTTGTCCACGCGTCAGGCAGTGGGTATCCGGCAGGATGACGGGGCCGCTCAGCGCCTCGCCGGCGTCGGGAAGCCGCCGGTCGAAGACCCATCGCCAGGGCAGCCCCACCTGGTTCATCACGTCCGGCCAGATCGCCAGGACCTCGCGTCCCCATCGTCTGTCAGGATAACCGTAGATTTCCGTCTGGGAGGGTTTGATCAACGTGGCGGCGCTGTAGGGCCGGGTTTTCTCGAAATACGGAATCAGCCGCGCGGCGTCCTGCAGCCCGTCGTAGTACCCCGGGATGATCTGGCACAGATCGAACGTGTAAGGCGATATATTCTCCGCGCCCAGCGCAAAGGGAACGGAACCGGCCATGAAACCGTCCCGTCGCGTCAACTCCAGGCTCCCGGAGGGCGGCATGAATCCCTGGGGGTAGATGAACAGGGAACGGCCGACGGTCGCTCCGGCCAGCGCGCGCGTGGCCTCCGCCTGGATGCGTCGCATGGGACGGTATGTAAAATGAGAATAGTGAATGTGGTGGTACGGGTCGGTGCACAGGACGTCCATGGCCTCCGCGTCGCGGGACAGGTCGATGCCGGAGAGCCAGGGGTTGTCGTTGAAGGTCACCACCTTCGGCGAGTGCTGGATGCCCACGACGACATCCGGCCGCACCTTCTTGATTCCCTCGCGAAACCAGGCGTGAACGGCGGTCCACGCCTCCATCCGGTGCTGTACCCACCGCCACCAGGACGGTGAGGCCCAGTCGACCTGCCTCGGAGGGGGTTCGCCGGTGTCGCGTTCGTATTCCGCCACGCAATAGTCGCAGTAGCAGCCCACGTCTCCGTTCGAGAACCCGATTTCGGCCTCGTCATTGAGATGGATTTCCCTAACCGCCGGCAGCCGGATCACTTTGTGAATCAGGTCCACGTACTCGGCCTTGTTCTCGGGCTGGAACGGACAGAGCCACCGTGTCCTCACGATATTGTCGCTGTCCAGTGCGGCGCCGCTGCCACCGACGCACACCAGGCTGCGTTCCGGGTGGGTCCGCAGAAACGTCTCCCGGTATTTCATGTATCCCGTAAACACGATCACGCCCAGCCCGAATTCCCCGGCCCATTCCGCCAGCCGGCAGACCTTTTCCCAGACGTATCCTTGCCCTGTCATCTTATCGTCTTCGGGTTTCAGTCCCAATCCGATGTCGGTAAATCCCTCCTCACCGACCCACCTCACGTAGTCCCGGGAAAAGCTCGCCCGTTCAAAATGCAGCATCGCCGTCCGTCGAATGGTCCTTTTCATCGTGTCCTCCCGGTTTTAAGCAGATGTTATGTCAACGCGGACGGGTATGGCGCTGGTCCAGGCCCGGCGCCCGGTTTCGTCCTCCACGCACGCGAATACCCAGTCCCGCATGCGGTAACCTTCAACGGTCAGGTCGACCTCGAATCGACTCGAAGGCGCCGCCGACTGCAGGCTGCGGACCCCGAACCCCTTCGACCGGACGTGACACGCCGTACACGGGCTGCATTCCACGACGACCGCGCCCCGCGCTTCGATTCGGAAATCGTGAATCTCCGGTCCCTCGCTGGCGTACGTCCGCTGCGCGCGTATACCCTCCAGAATGCCCTCCACGCCCGGTCGCCGGACGAGCACCCCCGTCCATGTCTGCCCGGTCACGTCCGCGTCGTCCAGCACGATCGCGTCGTCCACGCCGATCGCGGCCAGCCGGACGCCCGCGTTGAAGAGCATCTGCCACAGTTCCTCCGAACGCTCCTTGCCGTTGATCTGCCAGGTCAGCCGGTTGCTCACCTCCAGACCGACCAGCCCGGACTTTGCCAGGGCATACGCTTTCTCCCAGGAGTAGTCGCTCCAGGCGGGGTGCGCCAGCACGGCCAGTCCGCCCTGCGCCCCGGTATCACGAACCAGGCGGGAGACGTCCTCCACCGTGTCGTCCAGCGGCCGGGGGAGATGCCGCAGGCCCAGGCAGATTATATGGGTCAGATCGTCGCCATCGGGGCAAAAGACCTCAGCTCCGGGAACGGTTACGAAGGTATCCGTTGCTTCCGGCATCGGCGTGATGCTGAGGTAGTCCGTTGTCGCAAGAAAATCGAATCCCAATGCCATATAGTGCTCGCAGACTTCGCGGGACTCGCCCATCAGCGCCACGTGGGAATGCAGGCCGCCCCGAAGCCAGCGGCCCCCGCCTTCAAACTGGTTGTCGGCCTCAATGGTCAGCCGGATCGGGCCCCTCTTGTCACGCCCCTCGATTTCGAATTCCTGCATCCCGCACCCCTCGTGTCAATATGTGAATGCCTTCCGAAGCGGCGCCGATCGCTCCGCCCTGTCGTACCATCCCTGGGGCGCGTAGTCGCTCATATGGAGGTAGCACCTGATATTGACCTCCGGCGCCCCTTCCGAAAACGTCAGCAGCCTGCTCATCGAGATATTCTTCTTTCCGTGGTATCTGGAAATCGCCGCGACGTTGACGAAAGTCACCCCCCACTTCCGCTCCACGTGGGACCGGCCGCCGTGGGTGTCGTCCGGATTCGTATGCGTATGACCGCCCAGCCAGAGGTCGATCGCCCCCGGATGCGCTTCAAGGTAGGACTCGAATGCCCCGGCGTCCGGTGTTCCCCCTACGAAATAGAGGTAGGACGCGCCGACGGGCGCGCCGGCTTCGAACCTGCCGTGATACCCGCCGTCCACGCCCTCCCAGGGACCGGACGCCACCGTCGTGTTCTTCAACATATGGTGGTGCGCGGTGACGATGATTC
>CAZKDZ010000168.1:0-4677 GCA_964551635.1 uncultured bacterium
CCACAAAAAGCACAAAAGGCACAAAAGGTATCAGCGCGCAAGCGGGGTATCGAGGTCGTTCAAATGGGCGAATTTCCGTTCACGTCCAGTGACCTCGAGAGTCCGGGCATCTTGACATCAAATCGCCTCTGTTCTTCTGTATATATTCGACATTCAGTTCCCAGAATAATTGCGAATCAAGGATAATCACTCCCCCCTTGAGGGGGAGTCGCAGAAGCCGAGCCTGTCCCCTGAGCCTGCCGGAGGGTCGACGGGCTGTTGAATAGCGGGCATTTCGACAAGCTCAATGACCACGCGTTATTTGGTTCACTGGACGTCAACAAGCCGCTGTTAGGTGACCCCCAAACCTGCCCTGCTTGCTCTGCCTGCACTGATCTTGCCTGCATTGAGCCTGTCGAAATGTCGAAGGCGTCGCCCTGAGCCTGTCGAAGGGGCAGGCGACGGCTGATGCGGTGGGGGGTTTGCCAACTCCTCGTAGACTATTTCGCCTACTCCAGTTTCTCCAGCGCATTTCTCGCGCCCTTATGGTCCTTATTCAATTTCAGGACATTCCTGTACGCGTCGCGCGCGAGGTCATGTCTTCCCTGGCGCGCGTAGATACGGCCGAGCCGGTAAAGTCCGTTTATGCGCGCAAACTTCCATCGCGCCGGCAGTTGGCGAAGATAGGCCGTCAACGACTCCAGTCCCAGGTCCAGTTCCATCCCGGTCAGGGCGGAGAACCTGCCAACCGCATAAAGGGCCTGAAGCCGAAATCCCTCGGCCCTCAGCGCATTCTCGAAGGATTGTACGCCCGGCTTTGAATCGGCCGCCAGCACCGCGAGGGCTTCGGTCGCCACTTCAAGGCTGCGGCGGGCGGCCTGCAACGCCTTTTCGTCTTCTTTCTCCAGCCGATACAGGTTGCTCAATCTTCGCAGGACCGGGCTACGGTCGGGATACGATTGCAGAAACGTCTCGTAGACGCGGATCGCGTCGAGACGCCGTTCGTCGCGGAGATAGTGCGTCGCCAGTGAAATCACCGGGCGGACGTCGCCATTCGCCGACGCGACAGCATCGAGACATGCTTTTTCCCGTTTGTCATGCGCTTCTTCCTTCGCGTGGATGATGGCCTGCGCCATGTGGCCTTCCATCGGGCTGCGGGATGCGATCTCCGCGGCCTGTTTCAGCGCTTTATCCTTGCTGCCGCCCAAAATGCCCGGCGCGTGCAGGTGGTACTCCATCAGCTTGGTACGTGCAGCCAGGTGATCGGGGTCCAATCGAACCGCCTTTTCAAACGCCTTGCGGGCGCCGCGGGCCTTGCCGGGCTTGCCGAAAATACTGGTGCGCTGGGCCCTCGCGCCGTACGCCATGCCCAGCCAGAACTGATAGTCTGCCGTTTCGGAATCCGCTTTAACGGCTTTCTCGAACCATTCGAAAGCCGCGTCGACGTCCCCCTCCCATGTATCGATGCGGCCCAGCAGATAGCAGATCCGCGCACGGTCGGTTCCGGGCCGCTCGAGCAGTGTCTTCAGACTGTCTTCGGCATCGGCATATCGGCCCTCGATGAATGCCCCCAGGGCGGGGCGGATCTCCGGTGACGCCGCATCAAGGCTCGGCGACAGGTATACCAGAACAATATAGAAGATTACCGCATGCCTTGCCAATTCACCCTCCTGATTGCGAAACTACGAAAGAGCGGAAATGCATCATTCGTCTGCCGTTTTTCTCGTATTCTCGTTTACTCGTATTCTCGTTTATTCGTTTTTTCGTATTCTCGTCTACTCGTATTCTCGCTTTACGCCTGTTGCCACAGCCCATGAAAATCGGCGTACAGCGCGTGCCGGTCCAGCAGTTCTTCGTGACCGCCAACGTCGATGCCTCCGCCGTCCATTACGAGAACCCGCCTCGCGCGCCGGGCGGCCGCCATGCGGTGCGCCACAACGATCAGGGTGCAACCCAGGGCCATGAACGCCCTCTCGGCGCGTTCCTCCGCGGCCGGATCCAGGTGACAGGTGGCCTCGTCCAGAACGACAATAGGCGACGCCGCCAGGTGCGACCGAGCAAGCGTCACCAGTTGACGTTCCCCCTCGGACAGGCCGGACTTCGTGAGGTTGACTTCCGCATCCGGGCCGCCCAGCCGATTCAACACACGATCGAGACCCACCGCCCGGGCGGACGCGGCAATCTCCTCTTCGGATGCCGAAGGCCGCAGGTACACCAGGTTCTCGCGAAGCGTACCCGCGAAAACGTACGCCTCCTGGGGCACCATCGTAATCAGACCTGGACGGTCCGGCCGCAGAAAGCAGGGCTCCCCGTCAACCGTGATCGCGCCGCTGTCCGGACGCAGCACCCCGGCCAGCAGGGCCGCCAGCGTGGACTTGCCGATCCCGCTGGGGCCGACGATGGCCAGATGGTCTCCCGCGGGAATGTCCAGTGAAAATCGCTCGACGATCGGCTCCCCGGCCCCGTACGCAAAGGTCAGATCCCGAACCGCCAATGCCGGCTGCCGCGGCACGCAGGCCTGACCTCCCGCCACCTCTACCGCGCCGTCTCCGACGGATGCCGTCAGGCGCGCATGGTGGACGCGCATCGTGACCAGTTTGGACAGGCCGAACGTCACGAACGCCGTCGCCGCCGTCAAACCCGCGAGCAGGTACGTGAACGATCCGACCACCTCGCCCGCGCTCAGCAGATCGCTGCGTACCAGGTACGGGACGAAGCCCAGGGCCGTCAGGGCGGGCAATGTGGTGGCGACGGCGTTCACGACTCCGAATCCGACAGCCTGATGGTCGTATTGCCTGACCGACGCCCGGACGGACCGGTTTATCCGATCTTCGATCCGGTCCATGGCGAAACCCTTGGCGCCCGCGGCCACCAGGTCCCGTACCGACTGGAGCGCGCGGGTCGTTTCGCCGTGAGCATCCTCTTCCGCAAGCATGGACGCCGTTTCGTTGCGGACTTTGGCGCGGACGACCACGACCTGCAGAAACGCGGCCACGACGAGCCAGGGCAAAGCCAGAACGAGAAGCGTCCAGGACAAGGTCGCGAGTCCGGCCGCGGTTCCGATGGCGAAAAGGCCGCTCGGGCCCAGCCGCAGAAAGTGCGCCAGCACGTCTACCAGCGCCGGTACGTGTTGGGTGAGCTCCGCACCGGAACGCAGGACCCGGTCCGAATGCACCGCATCCCCCAGTGTGTGCAGAACGGTGTCGCGGGTCAGGTCGACCTGCACCCTCGAAGTGAGAATCGCCGTCCAATGCGAGAGACGCAACAGCGACCAGACGCCGACGGCGCCCGCGGCAAGAAGCCCGCCCATCCACGCCAGGGACGCCGAAAGATCGCCCGCACGCGCCGTATCCACGGCGCTGGCGATGAGTCGGCCGGAAAGCGCGGGCGCGAGTGTCACGCCCACGCTGCACACGCCGATACGAAACAGGCATCCGCGGTGACCTGACACGTAGCCGTAAAGCGATCGGATGGGCATCATCTGGCAACCTCCGCCGCCGGGTCGCCCTGGAACGCGGCGCGGTAGGCGGGGTCTTGCCAGAGTTCGGCGTGGGGCGCCACGCGCCGGACCTCGCCGTTGAAAAGCCAGGCCACAAGGTCGGCTGCCGCCGCGGTACTCGCCCGGTGGGCGATGACGACGGTGGTCCGCTACGTCCCAAGTCTCCGCAATGCCGCCAGAACGCGCGCCTCGGTGGCAACGTCCAGACTGCTGAGGGCATCGTCCAGAATCAGGATGGGCGTATCCCTGAGCGCGGCCCTCGCAAGCCCCAGCCGCTGGTGTTCGCCGCCCGACATCGGCGCCTCGTCGAGGGGTGAATCGTACCCCTTCGGCAGACGCTCGATGAACGCGTCCGCTTCGACCAGCCGGGCAGCGGCGCGCACATCCTCGCCTGAGGTTTCCGCTCCCAGCGCAATGACGTCACGAATCGAATCGCCGAAGAGCGCGGGCCGCTCGAATGCGTAGCCCACCCGGCGCGAAAGCACGTCGCGCGGCAATTCGGAAACCGGCGTGCCGTCGATGCGAACAACGCCCCGATCCGGGTCCTGGAGCCGCCCGATCAGCCCGGCAAGCGTGGTCTTGCCAACGCCGGATTTCCCCACCAGCGCCACCGTTGTTCCAGGAGCGATACGAAGCTCCACATTCCGGAGGATCTCTTTTCCGGGACCGCCCAGAGATACGCCTTCGATCCCGACCTCACCGGGCCCCGCGGCGCCGGACGCGTCCGCGCCCGGTTCCGGCACGGCGGACGGAGTTCGAAGAACGGCCAACACCCGGGCCGCATGGGCGCGAAAGTACGCGATCTGGAACCAGCCGTTGTCCAGTACGCCCGCGACGCTCCAGTATGTCATCTGCGCGTAGCGGATTGCTGCCATCAGCGCGCCCACGGTCAGTCCGCCCGACGCCAGGAGCCACACGCCGGTAACGGCGGTAATCGTCAGAACGACGTGATTGGCGCTGGTCACCACCACGCCGCCGCGGCCGGCGTTCGCCATGAGTTCGCGCCTTTTTTCCGCCAGGCCGGCCAGCGGCCGCGTGATCCGTTCGACCTCCCGTTCCAGGGTACCGGCCGCGCGTATCGTACGCCTTCCGGCGAGGGCGCCCGTGTACGCGTTGACCATGCGGCTGTTCAGTTCATCCATTCCGGTCTGTCCGGCGCTAAGCGCGCCCATCAGCCGTCGCATGAACACGATGACGCC
>CAZKDZ010000169.1:0-7447 GCA_964551635.1 uncultured bacterium
GGCCGGTCGCCCCTACAGATGCAACGAAGGCGCAACAAGGGCAGGATATCCTCGACCCTGGCGAAGAGATCCCATCTGCTGTGAGTATCAGCCCTCGTCTTGATCTACCTCTCCCGTCGCTTCCCGGAATTCGTCGATCCACTTTTCGGCGTCTTCCTCGGTATAGGTTCCGATAACCGCCCCGCAATGTTCTGGAAGCTCGTAGGATGATGGCTTTCCGACGTGGGGCGTCAACTTTTCCCGGAGGGCGTTTGCCGTTTCGTGGTACATCCCGTCCAGAATGGATTCCATCTCCTCTATCGTCAATCCGCCGCCGAAGATCGCCCCGCTCACGTCGGTCTCTTCGCAGATGGACTGCGTCATGCGCTCAGCGAAAGAATCCGGGTAATCCACTTGGCTTCTTACACCCTGGAACTGCGCTTCGGCGAGGTCCGTACCTTGCAGATGCGCGCCAACGATAAAGGCGCCCTGCAGTTGTGCGTGGCCCAGCGTTGCGCCGCGCAGCATCGAACGGGCGAGATCGGCGCCCTGCAGATTCGCCCTGGAAAGGTTCGAGGCGTCGAGCCGCACTCCAACCAGGTCCGCGCCCTGCAGCCTCGCCCACGAAAGACCTGCCACCTGCAGATGCGCCCACGACAGGTCCGCACCCTGGAGTTGCGCCCCGACAAGGTCCGCGCCCTGCAGCCTCGCCTCCGCAAGATTGGCGCCGCAAAGGTACGCGGTACAGAGCGTCGCTCCGTTCAGCCAGCTTCCCTGAAGGTCGATCCGAAGCCCTCTGCAGATCCCGCGAGGGGAGGTGAACAGCAGGTTAAGCAGGCTCTGGACCTCCTCAGAAGGACTCGACCTGTACCTTCTCCGATAGTTATCCTGTTCCGTGGTGCGGCGGATATGCGAGCAGAGAATGTCCAGCACGGGCTGTCGTAACGATTCGGTATCCTGCGCGAGATGGAATAGTTCGTAAGCGCCGCCCAAACGGACCGCAATGGACTCGTGCCCCAGGTGTTCAACGCCATAGTGCAGGCGTTGATGCCTCAATCCCCGTTCGGCGTCGCGGCTCGCGCGTGCCTGCTCCGCCGAGGCCCGGGCCTGCTCTGTAGCCGCATCGGCCTGGCCTTTCGCAACCGCTTCCATTTCTCTGGCGTGTTTGTAGGACATCAGGGCGTTCAGAGCAACCAGGATGCCGGCGGCGCCAATACCAAGGAACTTGAGCGTATCGGCTTTCTGCTGGAGACTCAGAACTGCGGATATGGAATATGCGGCGCCGGGTATGAACAGGAAGCACACGAATGCCCCCAGCGCAAGCACAAGCAGGGCGATCAGAACGGTCTGCAGAACCTGGAAAAGATTCATTGGGTCCTCCGAGTAAAGTGGCGGTATTCACGATCGGGATCAACTGTTGTCACGCGCCCCGGGGACGTCGGACACAGGTCCACGCGGCGACTGCACCGCGCTTTTGGAAATATTCAGCCTCTAATTGTCATTGGCAAACAGAATTCGCGGCACGCCGCGCCACTTCACGCCAGCAGATCGTCACGGCCCAGTTCGGTAGCCGGCGTACGGCTGGCGCGCGCCGCCGGGTAGAGGCTTGCCAGCAAGGCGGCGCCGAGTATGGCGGCCACCTGCTGGAGAACGGGTCCCCAGGGCCAATGGACCTGTATGGTCCATCCGAAATACGCCCGGTTGATCTCGAAGACGAGTATCCCCGCAAGCAGCACGCCTCCCAGAAGCCCAAGCCCCAATCCCAGCAGTCCGAAACCCATGCCCTGGCCCAGAAACACACGGAAGACCTGGCTGCGCTTCGCCCCGACCGCGCGATACAACGCAAGTTCGGTTACCTGCTCCCGTACGAGTACGAGAAGCATCAGCATGATGCCGCAGACGGCAATCATCAGGCTCATCCCCTGCAGAATCCGGGTGACCAGAAACGTCTGATCGAAAATCCGGAACACCTCGTCTCTGAGCCGGCGATTGCTGCGAATCTGTAGCGGCGCATCCGAATGCCGCGCTTTCAGACTCTCTATCAACGTGTCCGCGTCCCAACCTGGCTGGAGGAAAAGCGCCGCCCCGTTGACCGGCCCGGGTCCGAAGGCGGCCTCCAGTGTCTTCAGGTCCATGACAACCGCGCCGCCGCTCGTATGGTAGTCGTAATACACGCCTGCCACCGCGAATCGGACTTCGCCGTCCGGCCCGGAAACCGCGATTTCGTCACCGGACCACGTATCGGTCCCGCGGGCCAGCGTCTCTCCCACGAGAACCGCGGACTCCTCCCGTACCCGTCGAAACGCCTCATCCACGTTCCCGTGGAGCAGAGGAAAACGTACCTCGCCTCCGGGAAGCGACATGTCCACCCCGGCCAGTCCGATCTGACGGTCGCCGGACCAGCCAGGGAAGCCGCGGAGTCGGTCCACCATCGCCACGCCCGGATGACTCGCCAGATCCTCGACAAGATCGTCGTCCAGAGTACCCTCGTTTCCGCGCCCCCGCCATGACGCGGGCGAAATGTACACATCCGCACGGACCGACGCGTTGACCCACACTTCCATTGTCCGCCGGAAACTCCCAACCATCAGCGTGATTCCCACCAGCATGCTGACCGCTATGGCCAGAGACGCCACCGCGAACGACGTCGTCCGGATACGAACGGCCAATGACCTCAGGCTGTACCCCGGCCCGAATCCCCTGACGCGCACCCGGCCGCAAACCTGGCTGATCGCGAATGGCGCGCACAGAGGAAGACCGATGAGGAGCGCCACACAAAGGACGAACCCGGCGTGTTTCAATTCCCTGCCCCAACCGCAGTACCAGATGCCAGCCGCAGCAATGATACCCACCCCGGCGAAAAACAGCCGCAGTACCAGCGGACCGGTCCGCTCCTGAAGCGGAACCGCCGAAAGCAGGGCGCGGGTATCCCGCCGGCTCATGTCCAGCGCCGGCGCCAGGGCGCCCGCCACAGCGCCGCCCATCCCGATGGCCACACCAAGCCCGTACAGCCATCCCGGCAGCCTGAGGGATGAGATTTCCTCCAGCAGGTAGAGATTGGTAAGCGTCGCGCTAACGACCTCCAGGTTCGCCTCGGCGGCCCAGTACCCCAACGGCAGGCCGAGCAGCACCCCCACCGTCCCCAGAAGAGTCACTTCCGCCAGTATCACCCCAAGGACCTGAGCCCGTGTGGCGCCAAGCGAGCGCAGAAGTCCGAACTCCGTCCTCCGCCGTATCAACCCCGCCTGCGTGCTGCTGTATACCAGAAACAGTCCGACGAACAGGCTGATCAGGCTCATTGCCGAGAGATTCAGCCTGAATGCCGAAAGCAGACCCTCCGCCTGCTCCGACCGCTGGCCGGGCGTTGCCACGCGCACCCCGGGTCCGAGCCTTTCCTGCAACCGCTTTCGGACACTGGCCGGGTCCGCGCCTCCGGCAACCCTCACGTCGATCTGATGAAGCTGGCCCTTCCGCCCCAGCAGCGCCTGCGCCTGCGCGATATCCATCACCACGAGTTTCCGGCTGGCTGCCGGGCTCAGCGCCTGGAAGTCCACCAGCGCCCCCACGCGCAGCCGCACCTGCCGAACCCCGCTTTGCACTTCGAACGTGTCGCCCACGGACCAGCCGAACCGCTCAGCCAGCGCCGGCGTTACCGCACTCCAACCGTCTCCGGCGAGCGCGGCGGAGATATCGCCGGGTTCGCGCTGCCACGGGATCCGCATCGGCGTGAAGAAGTCGACCCCCAGCACATCGAGAAAGAACCTCTCACTGCCCGCCAGCGCCACGTCCATCCGGTACAACGGCCAGGCCGACGCCACACCCTCCACAGACAGCAGTTCGGGGTACAACTGTTCCGAAAACGCCGGCGTTCTTCCCAGCACGCTCAGGTCCGCCTCCCCGCTTACTGCCCGCACGGTCCCCTCGAACGCGGCCAGCGCATTGAAATTCACAATCTGAATGGAGAGCACCGAAGCAACGCCAAGCGCCACGCCGAAAACCGTCAGAAAATACAGGCTGCCTCCAGCGCGAAGCTGGGCGCCAAGGGATTTTGCGAAATAGCGGGTCAACAGAGCGGCCCTGATCTCCGAAAAACGGTCAACGTACGAGGCGATCTCCGCCCCGGGCGGGTCACGCGGTCGTCCGCGGCCGGGGCGTATGGCACAGCTCTCCGCTGTGCAGTTCCCAGACCTCATCGGCAAGCGTGGCGAATTCCCGGCTGTGGGTTACGTATACCAGCGTCGCACCTTCATGATCCACCAGTTCCGTCATCAGTTCCATCACCCGCCGTCCGTTATCGTCGTCCAGGTTGCCCGTTGGTTCGTCCGCCAGCAGCAAACCGGGGCGCCGCAACAACGCCCGGCATATGGCCACACGCTGCTGCTCTCCGCCTGACAGCTTCTGCACCGGGTCCCCCGCGCGGTCGCCCAGACCCACGCGCTCCAGGAGTTCCGTTGCCCGTGGGCGGTACAACCGCGGCTTTTCTCCCGCGATCATCGCGGGCAACGCGACGTTATCCGCCACCGGCAGGTGCGGCATCAGATAGAAAAACTGAAAAATGAGTCCGACCTCGTCGCGGCGCAGTTTCGTTCGAGCTTCTTCCGACAGCGCGCTCAGGTCCCGTTCGCCCACCTTCACCGTCCCTCCGGTGGGAACGTCAATGCCGGCCGCGAGGTGAAGAAGGGTGGACTTCCCGCTTCCGCTGCGTCCTACGATCGCCACCTTCCGTGCAGACTCGACGACAAACGACACGCCACGCAGCGCATAACGCGATCCGGCTCCCGCTTCGTAAACTTTCGAAACGTCTTCAAAGGAGAGCGGTTGCGCCGTTGCGAATTCACCGTTCATCCGGGTGGTACCGCCGTGAAGCGCGAAGGACGGCCGCAGCCGTGCCGGCGCTGGAGATTACAGATGGATTGAGGTTGCGATCGCGGTTGTTTTCCCGTATCTATTTCAGCACAGATCGCGATACGCAGGAACCTCCATGGAGGTACTTGATTTGCCGTTCATCAGGAAAAAACACACGCTCACAAGCCTGGCCCGGACCTGCGGGTGAGCGGCCAAAATCAGTCCGGTCGGACTGAAGAAACTTCTGGACGGCCTGCCTCAAAACACCGATCCGAATCTGATGGTGGGATTTCAGTCCAGCGACGACGCCGGCGTCTACCGAATGGACGATGAGACCGCCCTCGTGCTCACGGCGGACTTCATCACGCCTCCGGTGGACGATCCGTACGTTTTCGGACAGATCGGCGCGGCCAACGCCCTCAGCGACGTCTACGCCATGGGTGGACGGCCGATCGCGTGCCTGAACCTGATCGGATTCCCATCCCGTCGCCTCGGGCCGGAGGTCCTGGAGGGGATCGTGGAGGGCGCCCTCGGCAAAATCACGGAAGCCGGCGCCGTGCTGGCGGGTGGGCACACCACCGACGATGAGGAACCCAAATTCGGCCTGTCCGTAACCGGAGTCGTACACCCCCGGAAATACTGGCACAACGCCGGAGCCCGTCCGGGCGACCTGCTCATCCTGACCAAACCCATCGGCAGCGGCGTACTCTTCAACGCCAATCTCAAAGGATGGGTCTCGGACGCGGCGATGCAGGAATGCCTGAAAACGACAACCGCCCTCAACAAGACCGCGGCGGACGTCATAGCCGGGTTCGACGTCCACGCGGCCACGGACGTGACCGGTTTCGGCCTGGCCGGCCACGCGCTGGAAATCGCCAGGGGTTCCGGGCTCACCCTGGAGATCTCCTCGGCGGACGTTCCGGTGATGCCGGAAGCTCTGGAAATGTACGAGAAAGGCGTGGGCACCGGCGCAAACGCAGCCAACAGGGAACTCATCCGGGACGCGACCCGTTTTGATGCGACCCTGCCCGATCGGCGCGACGAGATATTCGTCGATCCCCAGACCAGCGGCGGTCTGCTGGTCTCGGTCCCTCCCGACCAGGGCAGGAGCCTCCTCGCAAGCCTGCACGACGCCGGAGAGGGAGCAGCGCGAATCATCGGCGCCGTGAAGCCGCTGGACGGGAGCGCACAGATCATCTTTACGTAACGACCTGTCCGAAAATACTCACCATTCGCGCAGTCTGTATCCAGGACGGAACACTATCTGCCCACCGCGCTTTCCACCACGCTCAACCCCGGACAGTGCGTCAGTACCATCTCTCCCACCCTGCCGACTGCCTGCTTCACGCCCCACGTGGGCCGAGGCTGTCCGATGGGGGACAGTTTGATCAACACCCGGTTTCCGGTGCGCGCCAGAACCAGGATGCCGAAATGCTGGGAGAATGCGCCTTCCCGGACCATCGTCTCAACCAGACAGTCCCCGTTCCGGTCGGTGTAGAGTCCCACCAGCTTGATCACCACCGTCACGCCGTGATGTTCCGTCTGCCAGGAACTCGTGTCGAATTCCGCCGGCAACCGGGCACGGTCGTACTTCCCTTTCAGCAGCATATTCGGCATGGGTCCAACCTTCTCAACGGTTTTCGCCCCGGCGCCGCAGGCTTCGCGCAACCAGACGAAGTAGTGGACGGGTACGCCGGCGCCCAGGGCCTTACGTTCATACTTGGTGGGCCTCCTGCCGTGCAAGTGGGTCACCGACAGGGACTGGAAGCCGGATCGCAGAAGCGGCTGCGTTTCCAGAATTCCGGAGATCCACGACGCATATCCCCCGTGGTCGGTCGCCACGGTCACCGTCCCGCCCGGCGCCAGTCGCTCCGAGAGTACCCGGACAAATGCCGGCTGCATCAGGCGTCTGCCGTGATGGCGCTCCTTGGGCCAGGGATCCGGGAAGTTGATATAGACCTGAGTGACGCTCTCCACCGAAAAGAGGCGCTCCAGCACGAAATCCGCACCTCCGTGGACCACCCGCACGTTTTTCGGACCGCTTCGCTCCAACCGCCTGAACAGCCGCTGAACCGACACCCACGATCGCTCGATGCCAACGAAATTCATCTCCGGATGCGCAAGGGCCCGGTCCACCAGAAACTCGCCCGTGCCGAAGCCGATTTCAACAACCAGCGTGCCCGGACGGCCGAAGACCGTCCCCCAATCAGGCGGCCAGTCCACTCGTGTCCAGGGGACCAGGTAGTCCAGAATCGATTCGCTCAGCGGCCTGGCAGCCATGACACAGCTCCACGCGAAAGAAACCCTTCGTTGAATTCAGGCAACTTATTTTCGCGACAGGGCGCTAGACTCTGGAACCGATTATCGTGGAAAGGGCTTTGGGTATCGGGCTCTGGTTCAAGGTCTCCTCCAAAGAGCAGGAATATCTCCCAGAGTTTCTGAGACTCGACGAAACGCTCCGCAGGGGAACGAGCGTACCAATCCCTGACTTCACCTTCGTACATTACGTCGTGTTCCTGTAAATTGACGATGTGCGCAGATCATGTGGTTTCCAACGACGGACAGTCTCAATTCCTGCGCGGGGAACGGGACCGCCGCCCCGTTGAATTTAGGAGATATAGGA
>CAZKDZ010000170.1:0-14682 GCA_964551635.1 uncultured bacterium
CCTGAGTCCGGTCTTCGGATGAGCGATCTGGAACTGGCATGGCGGATCACTGAGGACATCGCGGACGGCAAGTTCAGCAAAGGGGAATTGCACGTCGTCCCGATGCCGACCCGCACCTACGGCAAGGGACACAGCGTCTACGTGTACTACGAAATATACAACCTGGCAAGGGATACGTTCGGGAGGACGAGATACCGGATCGCCTACACCGTGGGCAGAAAGGGAGAATCCGAGGCTGGCAATATCGCCCGGCTCGTGAGGCTGCGAGGGAAACGGCAGGTGGAGGTCGAGGTGGCATCCGAGCAGGTGGGCACGGATCAGACGGAGGTGGAGTACGTGGCGCTGCAACTGGGTGAGCGGAACGAAGGCCGGCAGGTGCTGAAGGTGGCGGTCACGGATTTAAACAGTGGTGAAACCGTGACCAAGGATGCAGGATTCGTGGTGAAGTGATGGAGACCGCGGGCGCACGCAAGCGCCTGATGGCTTACTGGATGGTTTTGCAAATGGGCGTTTTGAATTCTGCCATATATTGTCGGCCGGTCAGGCTGATTTCAGGTCTGGTCGTCATGGCGGTGGTGCTTCTGGCGACAGCCGAATCGCGCGCCGGGACAAACGACGCGCGACGGGATTCGCTCTATCGCGAGGCGCTGGCGCAGGTCGGCAAAGTGCATCCGAAGGCGAGTATAGAGGCGTTTGAGCAGGTCTTGAAGTTCAACTGGAAATTCGCGCCCGCACACTATGAGATCGCGAAGCTGTTCATGGAAATGAATACGCCGCTCACGCGCCAGAGCGCCCGCAAAGCGCTGGATGAGGCGATGCGCCTCGACCCGGAAAACAAAGACTATCAGTTGACCCTGGGCGAACTGCTCAGCAGGCAGGGATTCTGGTGGCATGCGGTTCGCCAATATGAAAAATTGATTGTTGCGGAGCCTGACAACGCGGAGGCGGCGTACTGGGCCGGATATTTCGCAGTCCAGGAATATCTGTCCTACATCGATGACGATAGCTGGAACCATCTTGCCGAGCGCGACCTCGATCGGGCGAAATCCCATTTTCGAACGGGGATTGACGCGGACCCCGGTTTTCGCGGCACGTATAACCTGCTCGGACTCCTCCACGTGGAGACCGGGCATCCCGATGAGATGATCCTCCTCTTCAAGCGTCTTCTGGATCGGGCGCCGGAGGACAAGGACGCGCTTCTGGCTTGCGGCCTGGGTTACCAGATGCTGGGCGAAATGGACGTCGCGCACAACTATTACAGGCGCGCCCTCGAGCAGATGACCGTCGACGAGGCGTCCAGGATGGAGTCGGTGGATCTGGTTGCTTCGGAAGCCGATCGCATCCGGATGGAGCAGGCGATTGTGTACCGGGAGACAGATGCGGACGATTGGACCTCTGTTGCGCGCGACCGTTTCTGGCGCAGCCACGATCCGTTATTCCTGACGGAGTTCAACGAGAGAAAGATGGAACACTATGGTCGGGTGGCGTACGCCAATCTCAGGTTCGCCCGTCCCTTTAAGGGAATCGAGGGGTGGCAAACCGATCCGGGCAAGGCATTCATCAAGTTCGGACCGCATCTGAAACGGAGGACTTCGACGAATTCGGACAGTTTCAGTCCGTCACGATGGGATCATGTCTGGCGTTATGAGGATTTCACCATCTCATTCACAAGCAGCGGCGGGCCGGGTGGATGGCGGTTTGCGCCTGGGACCGCTCCCGCGGGCAAGAGCGTACGAGAACTGACGGAGTTGGTCCGGGTTGTCGACAATGACGGGAATATGTACAACATCACACGACTGCGAAACGAACTGGGCGACTTTTACTCCGGCAAGGGTCGGAGAGAGAGGATGTGGGGTCGAACCAGACCGCCTGCCCGGCATGTGTATCGAGACACACCCCAACGGTATATCGACCCGTATCGCGATCGGAAATATCAGATGCCCCGGCAGGTCGCAGCTTTTCGGGAGGATGACAGTATTCGGGTTGAATTCGCCTACGCGATTCCGAAGGCGCGGGTCCGGCTGTCCGAACCGAATGGATTTCTGGATCTCGAGGACGGCGTGTTTCTGTTCGACGAAAAATGGGACGCGGTCTACAGGAAGAAAAGGAATGTGACAACGCAGTGGCCGGTTTTCGACAGGGCGATTGATACGAAGAGCGACAGCCTGAGGCGCAACCACATCGTATCCTTCCGAACGCTACGGGTCGCCCCGCGGAAGCACCGGCTCGTGGTCGAGGTCCGGGACCGCGGAACAGGTTCGATCGGGACGTTTCGCGAAATCCGTGAGTTTGATGCGGCCGATTCGTCGCTGGCGATGAGCGATCTACTCCTGGCATCCGGGATCGAACCGAAGACGGCGTTTCCTGAGGGACGCAACGATCTCCGCGTAACACCGAATCCTCTCCACTGCTACGGCCGGTCGGAGCCGATCTTCATCTATCTCGAGGTATACAACCTCAAGAGGGACCGGTTCGGCGGAACCAAGTATCGGATTTCCTACCGGCTGACCCGGCCGGACCGTGAGGAAATCCGGCCCGAACGCTTCGCCTCCCTGGACGCCCCGGGCACGGGCGCCGCGGTGGAGATTCAGACCGTCGTCGAGGAATCGATCATCGAGAGCGAGGAAGAACTCTGGCGGGATGAACCTGAAGAGACCGTGAGCTACCGCGTCAGATACATCCTGCCGGAACGAAACAGGATCTCCGAGGAGATCGCGGATACCCCCCGCAAGCAAGACGGCGCCGAGACGACGGTCACGGCGCAATACCGGGGAAATCAGAAGAATGACTTCACCTTCCTTCAGATCGATGCGGACAACGCCCCCGACGGTTTCCACAAGCTCATCGTAACCCTGAAGGACCTGTATACCGGGCAGATCGCGGAACGGGACGTGGTGTTCCGGGTGGTTGAGTGAGGAAGCCGCCGTTCGGCCGGAATGGATAAGGCGCCTGCTAACCCTGTGCTTCGAGGCCTGGCGACCTGTTGGCAGCGCACGTCTGTATTTTTCGAAATCAGTATTATATTAATCGTAAATTAGATTTCATTTTTGCTATGTAATATTTAATTATAAGAAATATATATTCAATAAAATGTAATTCTAATTTCAACGGAGGAGCCATTGCTCCACAAAACCAGAAATCTCGTTGAGGACTGGCGGGAAGGCGACGCCCGGAAGCTCGCCACGCTTGAGATGGAAGCGGACGTGGGCTGGCCGGGCGGAGGCGGATGGCAGACGACGGCCGAGGAGCAGGAGCGAAATATCAAAGAGAGCAACCTGCTGGGTGCAATCGTCACGGAGAATGAAGAGCGCATCATCAGCCTGTGCACGATAAGAGCAACGCCGGGACAGAAGGCGCACGCGTTCATTCCGCACCTCAACTGCCATCCGGATTACCACGGGAAGAAGCACGGGAAATCGGCGCTGTGGGGCGCGATGGATCGCGCGTACGAAGCGGGCTATCAGCGGGTCGATCTCTACACGTGGCCGGGAAACCTGCAGGCCGTACCCCTGTACAAGAAGATGGGCTTCATGTGGCGTCCGGATTCATCTGTACACATGGAGAATTTCACGCCCGCCGCCCGCCGGCATCCGCTCGCCGCCGCTTTTTTCGCCAGGCACGACTGGTACGAGACCCAGGTGCGGGAGCTCAAGCCTGAAGAGGACGTGATGACGCGGGGCAGGGTGAAGGTTTACGAATACCTCTGGCGCGCCCCGGACGGCGATCTGCTCAGGCTGGTGTTCGACCGCCAGAGCTGGGGGATCATCGAGCTCGAGAACAACGACCTGACGGTGTCGTGCAGTCTGCCCGATGAAAAGCTGGTTGCGGGCGTCCCCCACGCTGTCCGCTGGCTTATCGTCAACAAGACGCCGCGCCCGGCACGCGTCTTTCTCGCCGCCTCGGGCGATCCGGGTGTCGGGGTCGAAAAGCGCGAGGCGCTGGACGTTGCGGACACTGCCGAAATCGAGGGCACGTTCGTCATCGATCCGAATATCGAGGAGAAGACGCGCGAACCCAAAGCGGCGGTGCTGCGGACCGACCTGGTGATCGACGGGGTGGGTATCGAACTCGCGGCGGGGATCGACGTTCGCCAGGTCCTGGATGTCTCTGTCGATGCGCCCCGCTCCATCTTGACGCCGGGGAAGCCGCATGAAGCCACGCTGACCCTGCGTTCCAACCTGGACGAGGCATGTACGGCGAGACTGCGGGTCATGCCGGCGGGCGGCGTGGACGTCGACGCCCGCGAGCGACACGTGACGTTCGATCCGAAGGGCGGGGCCGAGTGGACGGTGCCGCTGACTGCCCCGGGCGCCGGGCCCGTTGCAATTGACGTCCAGGCCACCGCGACGGTCGACGACAGGAAAATTCCGGCCAGGACCAAACGCCTCGACCTGCTGGCTGTTGAGCCGGGGGGCGTGTCCGGCGGCGTGGGGGCGAAAAGCGCCCTGCTGTGCGGCGGCGGACTTACGGTCAACGCCGATCTGCGCGGCGGCGAGCTTTACATCTATCACACGCTTCGGGCGCTGAGGTCCCGCCGGCTGAAGCTGCAGAGTCCCAGGCTGGGTCCGCCCTTTTCCGGGGGCGACCTGTTTCAGGAGAAGGCAGATGCGTGCGTCGAACGAGGTGGCATCGGGGTTGTGCTCCGGCTTCGGACCCCTTCCGTGACCCGACCGGGCGTATGGCTGGAACGAAGCGTCCAGGTCGGACAGGGCCCGCTGGTCAGGGTGCTGGATACGGTCATCAACGGATCGTCGCTGCCGCTTGACCTATCGGTGTCTCAGAGCTGGTGGATGAATATGGGCCGCACGGCGTCCCTCGTCGTGCCGGGGAAGCAGGGCGTGTCGCTTCAGGCCTTCGGTTCGGGTGGACGGGACCTGGACGACCTCAGGCTTTCGGACGAAGCGTCAGCGTGGCCGGAGGGATGGTTCTGCGTGGAAAGAGACGATGGCTGTGCCACCGGCGTTCTGTGGGACAGGGCCGATCGGGTGAGCCCCGGCCCCTGGGGCAGTCTTCGTACCCGCGCCGTCCGCGTAAAGCCGGGTGCGTCGACTTCGCTGGACCCTGTTTACGCCTTTGTAGGCGACGGAAACTGGCAGACGGTCCAGGCCTGGTGGCGGACCCTGTGCGACAGCGTTCCGGAGGTCGAGACATCCACGGCGCACACGCGAAGGCCGATCGAGTGCCGCATCGAGCCGTGCCCGCTGGTCGTGGCGGGAGAATCCGTGGAGGCGACGCTGCGCCTGGACCACGTGGGCCGGCATAAGCTTGACGGGGAACTGATACTGGAGGGGTCCAACGGACTGCACCCGGACGAATGGGCGGTCAAGGTCACGGGACTCTGCCAGTCCGCACCGGTTGTCCGGAAGTTGGTCTTTCGCCCTGCAGCGGGGGTCCGGCCGGGCGCGCAAGACATCCGCGCGGGCTTCGAGACCGAAGAGGCAGTCTACCGGTTCACGCAGAGAGCGCTGGTCCTCCCCTCCGCCGCTGGCGAGGTCTCGGTGTCGCGCCGGGAGAAGGGCCGCGTCCTTGAGATCGACAACGGGATATTGGCCGCTAAGGTCGCGCCGGTTTTCATGGGATCCGTGATCTCGCTCAGGCGAGACGGCAGGGAATACCTCAACTGTCCGTATCCCAACGTAGAACCTCGCGCCTGGATGAATCCATGGTACGGCGGCGTTTCGCCGGAATACGACCGGCTCGAGGATACGCTCTACAAGGAACGGTTCCGGTACCGGGTGATCGAGCGGAAGGGTCGCCAGGGCATGGTCTGGCGCGGGGTGCGCGTCCATTGCCGTATTGAACAGGAGCACGCCCGCGGTCAGTCGATCGCATGGGAATACCTGCTCGCGCCCGGCGCGGACGTTCTGGCGATTCGGGTGACGTGCCGCGACGAACTGGGCATCGGCGCCGACGGGGACCTGGGCTTCGCCGTGTGGCCCGCGTTTGCCGCGTCGCCCGGGAAGGCCGCGTTTTACAACGCAACGGAGGAATCCGTCTCGACGCTCGCGGCGCCCCACTGGACCAGCGGTGGAAACTGGAACTGGGGCGGGATCGTCGGGGAGAATGGTGAGGGGTTGTTCCTGAGCGCAACTGGGGAGGGGGCCCGCGCCGCCGGGTTCGCGCTCGGCGAGGTCGGGTGCTTCGTGCTGGGCAACCTGGACCGGTGGATGAAACCCCGTGAGCGGATCGAGGCGCTGTTCTTCCTTCTTCCGGCCAACAGCCTGGAAGAAGGAAAGGCGGGCGCGGTCTGGAGTGAATTCGACGCACTGCCGTAGAGGAGGAATCGCGCGACCCGGCCGGCCAGGAAAGCTTACGCGAGATCCGCCGTTCGAAAATATCGCTCGACCTTGTAGCGAAAGAGACCCTGGGAGAGAAGGATGAGACCTGTGCATGCGATGACCTCGTACAGCAGCACGATACTCGACTCTGATCCAATCCAGAACCAGCCTAGGCCAAGGCCAAAAAGGCCTAAAATCCAGCAAATATACAACACCAGTATTCCAGGGATCTGAGAGAAAAAAAGCCCGTGCCGCAGGCGCATCCATTGAAATACCGGATTGAACGCAAATATCAGCGCCAAAGGACGTCTGAATCCGAACCAATTTTCAAGTTCCACCAGGCTCTCGATAAGCAAAACTGCCAGCAACATGATCCCACAGATCCCAACATTGCAGACGAGGGAGCTCAAATACGATAGATTCGCCAATTGGGCACGGGAAAGTGGATAAAGCCAGTGTTTCTGAAGGAAAAGGGAACCGTTAACGCAATATCCCATCGCCAGCATCGCCGGGATGCCGGGGGCGACCATCTGGAAACCAATCAGGATGCCGAGTTCCTGTACATCCTTCAGGTGTGGGAGTGCAATCACAATTAACACCGCGATACCAGAGTATTTTGCGGCTCGGCCCACCCATCCTCCCCAATTCGAGCTGAAATTCTCATATGCACCGGCCCGAATCCAGTCGGAAATACCGGTGATCGGTCCCGTTAACTGTAATCCACGCACAGGACTTCTCTTTCGGGCTATAACCTCCTCCTCCGGGGACCTGATCGGTACGAGTGATTTCTCTCTTACGATGTTTACATTGTTGTATCGCAAGAAACAAAGCGCCGTGCCGGCCAATGTCAGCACGGCACAGAGAAAAGGGAATTTGCCGTATAGTTCGACGATTCGATTTATTGAAAATACTGCCAGGATTAGCACGGTGAGTCGTGAAATTACTTTTCCGTAGTGGAACAAGGGACGATCCGAACCGCGTAGGTGTCCGTTTACTGCAACGATTCCCGCACTGTACCAGAATATGGCGGATGTGAAAACGGGGATCCACGGAGCGGTACCACCAAGGTAACGAAATACTGCTGTTACCGGGATAGCAGCGACGATGCCCGTGGAAATCAACGGAAAGAGGAGACTCCGACGGAGGTTTGGCAGAGACCAGGCAAGCAATGTATGTTGTAGTTCTGCCAGGCTTTGCCCAACGAATAAAAGGCCGACCAGACATGGAAATATCAGGGGAAACAGATTGACGCGCGTCGTGCTGGAAATACCAAAGTCGGGCGCGTAAATGGTCAATACGGGCAACAGTAATCCTGCTAAACACAAAGCCAGGGTGGACGCGTGGGCGAGCAGTGCTTTTCGCCAGAGCAATCGGAAAAATGCGTAGAACCCAATCATCTTGTCACCTGTTGAGCGACACGGAGACGCCAATCAGACGAGATCGCCGAATTTGAAGTGTTGCCGGATTTTACAACGAAAGAGGTATTGGCACAGTAGGGAGAGACCTGCAACCGCAGCGGCCTCGTAGGCGAAAGTAATGTTGGAACCCAACTCGAGCCATATCGTAATCATGATTGAATAGCCGATGATGAAAATCGCCAGAATTACATATGAATAAACATTGAACTGTTCGTTCCGAAAGCGAACCCATTGGATGACCGGGTTACAGATGAACATCAGCAGGACAGGACGCGCGAGGTCGAGCCCGGCGAAGATTCCGGTTAGGCCATCCAGCAGAAGAAACATCAATAACATCATCCCGCAATGCAGGGCGTTATGTAGAAGGCTGCACCAATACGTGAGCCTCGCCAGTTCAAGTCTCGATAGAGGATAGAGCCATCCGGTTTTCAGGTACAGGGCCAGTTGCAGCATCCAAAGACCCAGGGTGATAGGAACAATGACGGCTTCTGCCTGGCCGAATAACTGAATCAGGACCGCCACGGTCGCCAGAATGACAGTTGAGTACAGGAACGCGCTGCCCAGCCATCCGATCCGAACCGTGCCGTAGTTCTCGTATGCACCGGCCCGGATCCAGTCGATCAGGCCGTTGAGCGGAGACGCTCGATTCCATTTCCGCCTGGAGTCTCGTCGTGCGGTCAATCGTGCCGTCTGGTGAGGTCCGAACGTGTACCGATGGAACACCGGCATTGTGACGAGAGATCTGTCTCTTGTGTCTCCGATAGTGAAGCTGCGTTTCAAGTAGAGTGTCGCGATAATCAGCGTAACAAGGGTAAATATGACCGGTTGGGCGATGTAATAGTCGGTAACTTTATTGATCGAAAGGACGCCGAGTCCAAGGATAAGAATCGTGATATACGTGATGACCGAACTGCGGTACCGGAGCGATCGGGCATCGACGAATTCGTAGGTCCCGACCGTAAATACCAGGCTGTACCACAGGAAACAGGAGGCAAGAATCGGGAAATCAGGTGCATTACCGCCCGACCAGTCGTAAGCCCAGGCTGTCAGGGCGGCGAGTCCGATTCCCGTAATACATACGGATGATAAGAGCAGCCCGCGAAGACGGGGAAGCGACCAGGAAAGGGGCGTGTGCTGGAGTTCGCCCACACTCTGGCCGATGAAGAAGCCGGCAATTGAAGGCAGTGCCATCGTGATCAGAATGAGGCGTCCCGGTTCAGACAGGCTGGGAAGTTTCGTGCCCGCGGCCCAGAGCAGCCCCAGAATCAGCCCGGTGAATATCAGGTAGAATACAAGGATCGCCGGCCGCCAGAACAGGCGGTACAGCGCGTAGATTCCAATCATTCGGTTTCCTCCAGGAGGAGCGGGAACATCTGCTCCAGGTTCAGCGGGCTGCCGGCCACGTCCACGCCGTACTTCGCCCTGAACGCGTCCAGGTTGTCCGAAGCCCCTTTCACGAGCAGACGGGCCTGGCGGCTGTCGCCCTCCCGGGATATGACGAAGTCCTCTTCGAAGTGCGCCGGGAGCCTGCCGTTCCGGGCGGTTACCCGCCACTCGGCGAAGCGTTCCTGGAGGTCGTCCAGCGAAGCGTCCGCCCTGATCCGGCCCCGGTCGAGACAGATCACGCGATCGATGACCTTCTCGATGTCGTGCAGGACGTGTGACGAAATCACGATGGTATTTGCGTCCTGCTGGAGGAGTTCGAGGAGGAATTTCAGAAACTGCTCGCGCGTGATGGGGTCCAGGCCGCTGACGGGCTCGTCCAGAATCAGCAGGTCGGGCCGGTGGCACACGGCCAGAATGATGCCCAGTTTCTGTGCGTTCCCCGGAGAGAGTGTCCCGACCCTGGCTGAAGGTTCCAGTTCCAGTTCGCCCAGCAGCCGCTCCTCAAGGTCCCGGTCCCAGTGTTTGTAGAAGGTGGACACGTAGCGCAGTTGCTGCTCCACCTTCATCCATTCCAGGAACCGGTTCTCCTGGTGCACCACGCCAATGCGCGAGAGTTCGTCCGGCCCCAGTTTGCCGCTGGAGCAACCAAGGGTCGTGCAATGCCCGCTGGTCGGCAGATACAGGCCGATCACGTGCCGGAGCAGGGTCGTCTTCCCGCTTCCGTTTCTGCCGATGAGACCCACGACAGCCGCCTTTGGGACGGACACGCTCACGTTGTCCAGCGCGGTGACGTCACCGAAGGACTTGGTGAGATTCTTGACTTCGAACGCGGATTCCATATTATGACTCCTCCCGGTTGCCGGCATCGTCCAGCATCTGGCCGAAGACTTCCAGGGCCCGGGACTTTTCGATGCCAAGCTGTCTTGCGATGGCGACAACGGGCGAAAGGCTCTGCCGGAGCCGATCGAGTTTATGTACCTCGACCATTTCAGGCTCCAGCTGACTGACGGTCAACGGACGCCCGCGCCGCCGTTCCACGATGCCCTCGGCCTCCAGGTACCCGTAGGCCTTGCTCACGGTCATCGGGTTGACACCCAGTTGCGCGGAGAGCGTGCGTGTGGCCGGCAGCTTTTCTCCAGCCTTCAACAGGCCGCTGGCGATATGAAACTTGATCTGGTCCATCAACTGCCGGTAGACCGGCACGCCGCTGTGGTGATCGATTGCGATCAGCACGATGGGTTCTCCCGGGTGTATTAGTGTATTACTATCAATATACAGTATAGCAGCGTGGATGTCAATCGTTATTGACGCCAAACTCCAAAACCGAGGAGCGTGCAATGAAAATGACATCGATGGACGTGTGGACCGTTGTGGTGCCGAGTCGTCCGGGCCGCGTGAACAGCCCCGAATGGGTCCCGGAGGTCGGGTGGGACGTGGTACCCAAGCATATCCTCCGGATCGACACGGATACCGAACTCTACGGGCTGGGGGAGACCGGCCGCGGCGTGCCCATCGAGGACGTGCGCGCGGGCGCGGGCAGGGTGCTGGGACGGGACCCCGAGGCGTTGACGCTGCAGAATCTCTACGAGCCCCGAAGCGACGGTACGGAGACGATGCCGGACGTGGGAACGGGGCCCGCGTATCACGCCCTGGAGATGGCGGTCTTCGACCTGATCGGCCGGTCTCGCGGGATTCCCGTACACGCACTGATGGGCGGCGCGGTGCGTGACCGGGTGCGCGCGGACTACTGGATGGGGTCCCAGACGCCCGAAGACGGCAAGCGGACCGTCGCGCGGGCGCTCGAGCAAGGCTTCAAGGGCATCAAGATCAAGTGCAAGATCGAGGAGCCGATGGTGGAACGGCTGCGGGCCATCCGGGACGTGGCGGGGCCGGAATTCAAGGTCACGGTGGACCCCAACGAGCGGTTTCGCACGGCGGCGCAGACGATCGAACTCGCGCGAGAACTGGAGGCCCTGGGCAACGTGGAGGTATTCGAAGACCCGATTCCCAAGTCGGATATAGAGGGTTACGTCGAGATTTACGAGGCCACCGATATCCCGATTGCGATGCACCTTGGGAGCGGATCTGACGTGATCCGGGCGGTGAAGGCCGGCGTGGTGGACTGCGTGAATCTGGGAGGGAGCATGATGGGATTCGCGAAGAGCGCCGCCGTTGCGGAGGCGGCCGGGCTGCGCTGCTGGCACGGTTCCGGAGTGGACCTGGGGATCCTGGAGGCCTCCTATGTACACGCAATTTCCGTGACGCCGAATTGCACCATGGCGTCGGACATCGTTGGAAGCTGGGTGCGTGAGCACAGCCTCATCAGTGAGCCAAGGGTTTTTGAGGACGGATTCACGCCGGTCTCCATGGCGCCCGGGCTGGGATGCGAGCTGGATATGGCGGCGGTTGAAAGGTACAGCCGTGCCTACGAGACCGTTGAGGCGCCGTAGTGTCTTGGTTGTGATCTTTATTGGCGAAGCGAAACGGGAAATCCCGCCGGGTTTTCGGAGATACGGATGATTGCATTGTTCCTGAGCGGCCTGCTGTGGTTGACAAACGGGGTACAGGCCGCGGCTGAGGTCCCCTCGAAAGTTGACTCCCTGATTCAGGCATCCACCGACACGACGCTGGGGATGGACGGACGCCGGGACCTCCTGAAGGACGCGATAAAACTCGACCGTACGGGAAGAGCCCTGCACGCGCTGGCGCGATTGCGCCTGGAAAAAGGCACGACGTATTCGCGTCAGCAGGCGCGTTCCCTGCTGACACGGGCGCTGGAGCGGGAACCCGATAATGGGGACTACGTGGCGACCTTCGCGGAACTGCTCTGGCGCACCGGGCCGAGGTCCGGTTCCTACAAGAGAGCGCGGGAGGCCATCTCGCTCGACCCCAAAAATGTCCGCGCGTATTACTGGGCGGGACGGTTCGTGGTCTGGTCGTGGGAAATGACGTTCTTCACCCGGGAGGACGAAGGAGACGCCATGCGCGTGGCCGGGGACGGTGACGTGACGACCGGGCGCACGTTTGCGCAGCGCGGTTACGCGGACATGGACGTGGACGTCGGGATCGACTATCTGGGACGCGCCCTGTGGCTGGATGCGGACCACTGGCCCTCCCGCGTGCATCTCGGGCTGGCATACTATCTGTCGAGGAAGCCGGATGCGCTGATTTCCCTGTTTCAGGACGATATCAAACGCAATCCGGGCCGTGCGGACGCCTACTTTTTTATTGGGCTCGGCTATCAGCAAAAGGAAGACCCCGAAGCGGCGTACCGGGCATATGTGGACGGTCTGGCTCGCCTATCCGACCGGCAGCGCCGCTTCATGCAATCGGTCTTCCTGATGCGGGACAAGAAATCGTGGAAGAACGAGGAACCCCCACCGGACGAGGAAGCGATCCGGAAATTCTGGTTCGGGAAGGACCCGTTGTATCTGAGCAAGATCAACGAGCGGATGCTGGAGCAGTGCCGGCGCGTGGCCTTCGCGAACCTGCGTTTCGGAGACCCCATCAACGGGTACGCCGGGTGGGAGACCGACAGGGGACAGGCCTATATCCGGTACGGCGATCCGGTGGCGCGGCACATGACGCCGGCGGACATCGATCTGGGCCTGACTAAGACCCTCGAGGAAGAGGCGCGGATGAGGCGTCGGAACCCGCGGCCGTCCGGCGGGATCTTCGAATTCCACCCCAGAAAGGATACCTGGACTTATGACGGCTTCGAGGTGTCGTTCCTGAATACGAATTCCTGGGATTCCTGGCGGTTCGGAGAGTCGAAGCTGGGCGGTCAGACGCTGGCTTTCAGCGAACTGGTGGAGTTGGTCCCGGATTACTATCGTTATCCCTATCAGTACAGCGTGCCGTATCAGATCGCACAGTTCCGGCGCGACGGCGGAACGACGAGCGTGGAAGTGTATTATGCGCTTTCAGGCGAGCAGGTCACGCATGAAGAGGTCGGTCCAGGGGTCCGGGCGGTGGACGTGGTTCAGGCGCTGTTCCTGTTCGACACGGCCTGGGATACGCTGCGGAGCGAAGTCGGCCGCGTGCGGCGGATGCCCTGGCTGCATTACGTCTCCACCAAACGCGGATACCTGATCGCGAGCGAGCAGTTGACGCTGACGCCGGGGGATTATTACCTGGCCGGGGAGGCGGAGGACCAACCCAGCAAGAAGGTCGGGACGTTCAGGGAACCGCTGGAGGTGAGGCGTTTCAACCCGGATTCGCTGGAGATCAGCAGCCTGCTGATGGCGCGCCGGATCGTGGAACGCGACGAGTGGCCGGTGGAACGCGGCCGGTATATCGTGCTGCCCAATCCATTGCACGAGTGCTCGCGCGATGGAAGCGCATGGTTCTACTTTGAGGTGTACAACCTGGCGCGGGATACGTTCGGCGCAACGCATTACAGGATCGGCTATCAGACGCAGGTGCTTCCGGAAAGGCGCAGGCTGGAGGATCCGGAGCCGGAGTGGACAACGGCGGTGTCCTACACGTACCGGGGCGCCCGGGACTGGGAACCCCGGTATCTGCGGGTGGACATGGATGGGACATCGCCGGGGCTGCGCACGTTCCGTGTGGTCGTCGAGGACCTGCTGGCCGGCGCCGAGGCCGAATCCACGACACGCTTTCGCGTCAGGTGGTAACCGGCGCAAAACAGGAAAACGCCGCCCACGCCGGGGAACTATTCTTTCCTCCGGAAGGTCTACATTGTGACACGGGAGTCATTCCGGATGGACTGGAACAGGCTGCCGATCGCGCCTGCAACCCGCGCTTCGACGGTGGCCCGTCCCCGCACGATCAGGTGAAATTCGTCATGTTGCGAATTGCCATTCTGCTTTCATTCATCCTCTGTGTACCTGGCCCGTCGGCGGCTGCAAAGCGAGACGCGTACAAAGTGGCGGCCCTGCTGGCCTCCGCGGCGGACACCTCGCTGTCGCACATGAAGCGGGTGTCGCTGATGGAGCGGGCGGTCCGATACGATCCATCGGGACGGGCGATGCACGCACTCGCGAGGCACTATCTGAGTCGCGGCACCGTCCTGTCCAGGCGGTTCGCGAGACAGTGGGTGCAGCGGGCGATGAAGCGCGAACCGGAAAACGCCGCCTATGTAAAGACTCACGCGGAGATTTTCTGGCAGGCGGGTTCGAGGGACGAGTTTTACGAGCAGATCCGCCGCGCGATCGCGCTGTCGCCGAACGACGCCGACGCGCTCTATCAGGCCGGCAGGCATGCCGCCCGGGAAATGATGTACAATCTGGAACGGGAGACCTTGAAGTCGGGTCTGGAACGCAAGCGAAGGTTCAACTACGGGAATTATGGAAGGACGATGCGGGAGCAAGCGATCGGCTATCTGACCCGCACGCTGGATGTGGACCCGGAACATCGTCCGGCGCGAATTCTGCTGGGGCAGGTCTATCTCGAAGGACATATGCCCGATCGACTGCAGGAACTGTTCGAAGAATATTCGGAACGCCATCCGGAAGACTGGGATGCGTACTTTTTCACCGGGCTGGGTTATCAGACCGGTGATGAGCTGGACAAAGCCTTCGCCGCCTATTCGCAGGGTCTGGATCTGATGTCCGGCCTGGAACAGCAGTTCATCAGGT
>CAZKDZ010000171.1:0-6496 GCA_964551635.1 uncultured bacterium
CGTAACGGTGATCGGGACGATCGCAATCGACCGGGACGATCTTGCGTGGATGTCAGATGCGTTCCTATCCCAGATCATTCTCCATGAAATGGCGCACGTTCTCGGGTTTGGGACCGTCTGGAGAACACTGAACCTTGTCCGTGGAGGCAGTGACAGATATTTCACCGGCCCGCTGGCGATTCGAGCCTTTGACAACGCGGGTGGCCGGAGCTACAACGGCCCGAAGGTGCCCGTGGAGGACGACAGCGGCCACTGGAGGGGGTCCGTGTTTGGTGACGAATTGATGACAGCGAGGATCCGACCGGATCTCGACGGGACCCTGCCCTTAAGCGCGATTACGATCCAGTCGCTGGCCGATCACGGTTATAAGGTCAACGCTGGATTGGCAGATGAGTACCGGCTTCCCGCTCCTGCAAGCGCCAAGCCCGTCGCCGTGCACGTCCTGGAGTGGGGAGACTGCGTCCCGGAGCGGCCGGTCTACGTGGTCGATGAGAACGGGCGCGTCGTTGACGTCATTGCACACTGAAATACGATTGCGATAACCCCGCGAGCGTGCCAAAAGTCGAATCGCGCCAGAACACAATACCCACTCCGACAACGCCTGACTCACGGATTGACGGGAACGGATAACACCGACATCAGGGTTGGCAGGTTTAGCCGCATTTGATCGGGTTGCTTTGTCCGGTCGGAATTTAGTGCAACAGACGACGTACCCTATTCGGCACTGCAGGCGCGCAGGGACCTTAGGGTCGTTGCTTCAACGACCGTCCTATTTCAGGAGAGTTGCGACAATGAAAAAAGTGATATTGCTGTTAGCAATTTCAGTCGTTGGATGCTCTACTATGAAGGTCACCACACGTGGGCAAGCGTTGATTCAAGGGCATTCGATGAACGATGTATTCGACATGGCTCTGGCATCGGTTGTGGCGGCCGATCTAAGCCCGATAGCTACGGATCGAACAACGGGTCTTATCGCTGCGACGAAACCAGGTGGGTTTCTCACCGGCTCAGGCAGGGAACTGCGAATCAGCCTCTTTGTGAAAGAGCAGGGCGAGGGTAAGGTTGTGGTCGACATTACTGTCACGCTGGGGGGACAGATTGTAGCATATGGGGGGACAAGCGAGTTGGTGAAAGATCTGTGCAAACAAATGGCGTCGCGCATTCCTGCCGCTACCTTTACAATCGATGGCTCGCCCTTTAAGCCCTAGTGATTTGTCCCGGAAGTAACCTGACTATTTATTGGGCATGTTCTATGTTCTCTCTACGCGATTCTCATATCCATCGGGGAAGGAGAGAACCATGGACGCGGTCGGCCTCGGAATCCCATTGTGCAGTCTGCCCAGGTCCGTGAGGAACTCAGCTCATTTTCGTCCTCTCCTGGTTTGCCGCTCGGTCTCGTGCGACGGGCCAAGATCGTCTTGTTGAGCGCCGATGGGCTCACAAACCGGGTGATTGCACGTAAAGTCGGGCTGAGTCAGCAGAACGTCATTACCCGGCGGAGCTGCTTTCTCCAGCAAGGATTAAACTAGATTCGTAAGTCTTCAGGGACGTAAATTCGAATATATGATTGTAAATAAAGGCGATTAGAAGGCGGATTACCAGGATACACCAGGCCACCGGACGTGAAGGGAAAAGACGTCCTTCTTTACGTCGATAACGCCCCGTTTCGGAGGGTTTTATCGCGCCGCCGCGTTGCCGTTTTTTTCGGGTTGAGGCTGACACCCGTCGATTCGTGCAGCCTATGCCGCCGCTGGCTGACCCGAAGGACTATGACGTCACATGAGCGAACATAACAGCGTGCGGACTTCAGAGTCGCATGAAAGGATGCCTCCAATATGAAACGGGCGCCTCTGCGAAATCAATTTCCACTGCTCTACGTTTTGGTGCTTTCGGAAGCGTTTACGTACGGTGGTACAGTATCTTCCGCGTCGCCGGAAACGATCGATCCGTCGGGCGAGTTACCCGGCATAAATCTCGTTTCGTCCATTCACGCCGAGGTTTATTCCGTGGCGTTTTCTCACAATGGAAGTGTGCTCGCTCTCGCTGATCCGAAATACAAAGGCATTGGTCTGTGGAACGTGGAAGCGGACACGTCTACCGTTCTTGCTGGACACTCGAAAGGTGTCACTTCCGTTTCCTTTTCGCCCGTGGCCATGCTGCTTGCGTCAGCAAGTGAGGATGGGACAGTGAAGTTGTGGGACGTTGAAACACATACGAACATTGCGACGCTTGAATCTCAATCGAGCGAGGTGACTGCGGTATTGTTCTCGCCGGATGGCGCGACGCTTGCGGCCGGGGCCTCGGACGGCGTCGTTACCGTTTGGAACGTCTACCCACGCCCCTCACTCACCATCACGCTTGGGGGAAGCACGGATTGGATCTGGTCGCTGTCTTTTTCGGACGACGGAACGCTTCTTGCGTCCGGCGCCTGGGATGGCGTCGTCGGGATAAACGATATGGTGGAGCACGATAATGTGGCAACTATAGGAGGACATTCCCAGACGATCCTCGATGGTTGGTTTGGACGTGGAGGTTTCTTCACTCCCGTGTCGTTTTCACCCCGTGGAAGGCTGCTTGCCTTCGGCCGGGCGACCGACGGCCTTGAGTTGTGGGACGTCGAAAAACGAAAAACGATCACCACACTCGGGAAACGGGAGGACGCGATAATCTCGGCAGAATTCTCGCCTGATGGCAGATTTCTGGCGTCCAGAACGGCAAATGGCGTCGAAATGTGGGACGTGGCGACGAAAGAGGTCAGACTCTCCGAAGCGGACGAAGAGAACGTGACGCCCGCGGTGTTTTCGCCCGATGGTTCGATTCTTGCCTTGACGCGTTATGAGTCGTCTACCTACGGTAACCATATCGTCTTGTGGGATGCTGAGACAGGCGAACGGGTCGCGTCGCAGCTGGGACATCACGACGGCGTTTATAATGTAACGTTCTCGCCTGACGGAACGCGACTCGCGTCGAATTCGTTTGACGGCACGGTCAAATTGTGGGATACGTCGCCGTTCATCGTACCCGAAACTCCGCTACCCGACTTCGACGATGACGGGACTGTCGGCTTCGACGACTTCGTGCAATTTGCCGGGCATTTCGGGTTGAGCGAGGGCGATGAAGGGTACGACGCTCGATTCGACCTGGATGGCAACGGCGCCATCGGGTTCAGCGATTTTCTGGTCTTCGCTGCCGCGTTTGGCAAAGATGGATGACGCTGGTTCCAGGGTCAAATGCCCCGCGATTGGAGAAACGAGGATCGCTGCAATTTAGAGAATAGGATACCGTCCCTGCCGTTGGAGCTTAAGCAACCGTACCGATTCAGGACAGCTTCGGCGTTCGACGATGCGGGGGGCAAGACGTATGGCGGTCCGAAGGTGCCCGTCGAGAGCGACGCTGCACATTGGAGGCAGTCCGTATTCGGCTTCGAGCTGATGACCCGGAGCTTTCCTGGTGGACGGCTCCTACTCGGTGCGATAACAATCCAGTCTCTGGCCGACCTCGGCTATCAGGTGAACGTAAGTCGGGCAGATGAGTGCAGGCTTCCCGCCCCTGCAAGCGCCAAACCCGTCGCCGAGCAGGTACTGGACTGGGGAGAATGCGTCCCGGTGCGGCCGGTCTACGTGGTCGATGGGAATGGGCGCGTCGTTGACGTCGTAGGGAAATAGAAGAAATACCGAAAGAGTCCACCTCCCGCGCTATCTCGGTCTCGCGCTCCCGGCTTCGACGGCCACGGCTGATGCAGTGGGCGGATGTCATTGCGTTTCTGTGCAAAAAAATGACGACTCAACGTGAACGCTGTTTGCGTTGAAGTCTTTCTACAGGGTCTAACGGAGGATGCTAAGGTGAAACCCAACGTTCGTCGTGCCGCTTTGTTCGTGATGGTGGTTCTTCTCGACTGTCCCCTTTACGCGGCGGAAGCGTCGTCCCCTCAGGCGGAGAGCGTGCATTTCTGTGTACCTTTCGACTACGAACAATGGCGGCGAGACCACCCGCGTCCGTCGGCCAAACGGGCTGCGGATCTGAACGCCGCGGCGTCGCGCACCGTGCGGATCATTCACTTTCTGCCCAACGACCGGCCGTACCGCCCCGCCGCCGTCGATACGATAAAATCGGTGGTCCGGCGGATCCAGACGTTTTATGCGGAGCAGATGGGGGCACACGGCTACAGCGACATGACCTTCCGCATTGAAACCGACGGCCAGGGCGAACCGGTGGTGCATCGCCTCAACGGGCAACGTCCCGAACGCCAGTACGTTGGAACCACTACTGTTCTCGAGGAGGTCGAACAGACGTTCGATCTCGACGCGAACCTCTATTTCATCGTCCTTGATTCACAACCACCGCTTCGCCTGGATACCGGCAGGCCCGTGGGAGGCGTGGGAGGCAGAGGGGGCAAGAGCCGCGGCTTCGGATTGGTGCCTGATCTGGTTGACGAGAGAATCTCCTGGGTCATCGCGGCACATGAACTGGGGCATGCCTTCGGCTTGCACCACGATTTCAGGGATACCTACATCATGTCGTACGGCGAAGGAACGAGGAAACGGTTATCCGCGTGCAGTGCCGAATTCCTGGCCGTGCATCCCTACTTCAATCCCGATGTGCCCATTGAAGAGGGATCGCCTCCCTACGTCGAACTCCTTTCCCCGACCGCATATCCGGCAGATTCGGAGAGCGTCTCCATCAGAGTGGAAGTCGGCGACGCTGAAGGGGTTCATCAAGTCCTGCTCGCTTCCGTATTCGATGTGGCTGTGAAGGGGTGTCGCGGCGTTCAGGGCAGGAAGGAGGACGTACTCGAATTCGAGTATGACGGTATACATCCCCTGACAACCTGGCAAAACCTTTCCGATCCGGTTTCTCATCCCATCTTCTTCGGGACGGTTGACAGCGATGGTAACGTGTACGAACGTCATTACGCCCTTACCTCGGAATCGCCGTATCGAATTGCCACACTGGAGGGCCATACAGGTATCACGGAAGCCGTGGCGTTCTCGCCGGACGGCGGGACCGTCGCTTCCGGATCGGAGGACGGTACAATCAAACTGTGGGACGTGGAGACGAGAAAGCTGATCGCCACTCTCGAAGGGAATGGGTATCGGGTGATTTCGGTGTCGTTTTCACCGGATGGAAGCGTCCTTGCCTACGGATCGAGTGACGGTACAGTCGAACTGTGGGACATGGCGGCGAGACGGAGTATCGCCACGCTTGCGGAGCATTCGGACGAGGTCCTTTCGGTGGCGTTTTCTCCGGATGGGACCGTCCTGGCCACCGGGTCTGGGGACGGCACGGTCAAGCTGTGGGACGTGGCGTCCCGGAGGAGCACCGCCACGCTTGCGGAGCATTCGGATGCAGTCCTTTCGGTGGCGTTTTCTCCGGACGGGACCGTCCTGGCCTCCGGGTCAAAGGACAACACCATCAAACTGTGGGACGTAGAAACCGGGGAACCGATCGCCACGCTGGAAGGACACTCATTCTCGGTGAACTCGGTGGTGTTTTCGCGGGATGGCGCAATCCTTGCCTCTGGGTCAAACGACCACACAATCAAACTGTGGGACGTGGTGTCCCGGTGGAATACAGCCACCCTTACTGAGTGTCGCCAGACGGTTGAATCGGTGGCCTTTTCTCCGGACGGGGCCACCATGGCTGCCGCGTCACGGGACCAGAGAGTCATCCTGTGGGACGTAGCGACCGGGAAACGGATCGAGGTGTTCGCCCATACTTCCACCGTTGAGGCGATCGCGTTTTCACCGGATGGGACCACCCTCGCTTCCGGTGCGGGGAATGGTGCGGTGACGTTGTGGAATACCTCGGAGTGGGCCAGGCCCCGTCCCTACCGGGTGGTGATGATCTCCGGCGACGGCCAGCAAGGCCCCTCGGGGGAAGCGCTTGTCCAGCCCCTGGTGGTGGAAGTGCAAGACCAGTACGGCAACCCACTGCCCGAGGCGCCCGTCATCTTCAGGATCACCGACGGCGAGGGGGCAAAGCTCAGTGGCCGCTTCACGGTTGAACGCACCATCACCGATGACCATGGCCGGGCTGCGCTTGGGCTCACTCTGGGACTCGCCCAGGGGGCGACCGCAGTTGAGGTGTCTCTGGGAGGATGGGGGGAGGTGGTGACATTTGGTGCGGTGGGCATCGGACTCGATATTACCCACAGCGAAGGGGATTACCGCACCTGGCATCTGCCCGAGGAGGCAAGCGTGCGTCTGGGAACGGGTGCACTCAGTGTTACCGACCGAAGTCTGGGCTTTTCCCCGGACGGCCGCACCCTGGCTGTGGCCAGCGGCATCGGGGTGTGGTTTTACGATGCGCCCACAGCCCAAACCGTGGCGCTGCTGCCCTTCCTCGCCGGTACACCAGGAAGATGGGTTGACATCCCCAACTCGTTGGCGTTCTCACCCGATGGCGCCACTCTCGCTATCGTGTCAAACTATCGAACCGAACTATGGGACGTGGAGAATCGCGAAGAGATCTTCACAATCGGTCGTGGGTGGGAGGG
>CAZKDZ010000172.1:0-20158 GCA_964551635.1 uncultured bacterium
CATCAGCTCTCAGCCGCCAGCCATCAGCTAAAGGCAAGAGCAAGAGCCACCGCTCCCCGCCGCCCAGACCTCTCTCCCCGGCCCTCTCTCCTAAAGGAAAGAGGGAGAAAACCACGAAGACCTTCCATTCGAGTCATGTGAGAGTACTATTGCAGAAATGGCAGAAGTCAAAGTTACCGCTGCTTTTTCCTTCTTCCTTCTTCCTTCAGGAAGGGGGTAGGTGAGCGGTGGCTAAATGGCCGCCGTTTCGTTTTGTTGGATGTGGGAGGCATTTGGTTTATCATTCGGTATTCCGCCGCATCGAGTTTTCACTGTCGCATTTTGCGACAGTTTCTAACGCGGGTACGATTCCGGCGGGAGCGTATCGACTAAAGTCAATGAAAATCAGGAGACGCGGTATGTTATCCGATCAACCGGCTGCGGATTCCGTGGAAGACGCCGCCGAGGCGTTTCATCGCGACGGTTTCTGCATCGCGAAGGGACTCTACTCCGCCGACGAGATGCTGGACTGGAAGGCGCGTATCATCGGTATTCTGGAGGCGGGCGGCCACATGAACACGGAGCCAACGTCCACCGGCGTCCACGTTTTCATGGCCGACGTGCTGGATCCATTCTTCAGGGAGCGGATGAAGGATGATTGTGTGGTTTCCATCCTGAAACGGATTGTCGGCCCGAACGTGGAGTTTCTGAGTGTGAAGTCGGTCTACAAGAACAAATTCACGCGATTCGGGTCGCCTTGGCACCAGGACTGGTACTACTGGAAGGGCGCGAACAAGATTTCGGTGTGGATTGCACTGGACGACGCAACGCCCGAGAACGGCTGTCTGAAGATGATCGCCGGCAGCCATCTGAAACGGTTCAAGGTGAAACAGGTCCGAGGAGAGAACGGCTTCGGGTGGCGCATTGGAAATGAAGAATTCGCCGGACGTCCGGAGACGACGCTGGCGGTGAACCGGGGCGACGCGGTCTTCTTTCACGATCAGACCCTGCACGGTTCCTTTCCGAATACCACGGGCGCGGACCGCTGGAGCTTCATTTCAACCTACCGGGACGGCTCCGTTCAGGACACATCGACGGTATGGACGCATCCGATGGTGGTCACCGGTGAGAGTGTGAACGGTGGCTGAGGCGGGCAGAGCCACCCCTCCCCCGGCCCACGTCGCACAACGATCCGAGCGGACACTTTATCAGCCCGGCGGCTTCTTCAGTCTGCGGCAGACAGGAATGTCTGCCCCACTTTCAAACCGGAGTCGCGACAATAAACTGAGAACGGAAGCGCGTTCATGCCCATCGCCCGAAATCTCATTGCGACCCTGCGGCGCCGAATCATACCGCCGGCCTCCCGGCCGTTTCCGGTCGACCTTGGGCTCGCGGCCGGACTCTTCGGCGCATGGCTGGCGCTGAGCGGCTTCGATCCCCTTGTCGCGGCGTCGATGGATGAGTTGCGACTGGCGGTTTCGCCCGGGCCATACCAGTTGCGATGGCCGACCCCCGGGCCGGCGCTCTTCGGCCTCGCCGGCCTCGTCCTGGCGTGGATTCGCTATCGCTATTTCGGCGCCGGGACCAACCTGCAGGAGCGCCTCCAGCGCGCGACATTGCTGGCAGGCGCGCTGCTGGCTGTGCGTCTCCTCGCCCTATTCGATTCGATCGTCCGCATCTTTCCCTACCTGACCATGCTCTGGTCTCCCCACGCGCTCTGGGCACTTGCGCTGGTCTTTCTCGTGTACGTGCACCTGCCGTCGCTCGGCGCCAGGAAACCCCTCCGCACCGCAACCGGCGCAGTCGCCCTGCTTGCCGTCTGCCTGCCCATGTACACCTTCTACGCACTCTACTTCTGCCAGGTCACCATGCTCCACGGCGATGAAGGCCAGTACCTGCGCGTGACGCAGAGCCTGCTCCACGACGGGGACATGGATCTGGCCAACAACCTGGGTATCGAACAGGTCAAGGAATTCCACGTCAGAGATTTCGCCGTCCACGTATCACCGATTTCTCCCGAGGGCAGAGTCTACCCGGCACACCCGATCGGCCTTTCCGTCGCCCTTGCGCCCGCGTACTGGCTTGGCCTGGAAGCGTGGCAAAACCCGCGTCTATCCGTGGCGCTGTTTATGGCATTGCTTGCAGGTATCTGCATCCCGCTACTCTTTATTTTTCTGGTGCGGCTGGGCGCTGAACGCTGGTCGGCGCTGTTTGCCGCCGTTGTCATTTCCGTAACGGGTCCCTATCTTCTTTACTCAAACCAGATCTACCCGGAAATCCCTGCAATCGCCATCGTGCTGGCCACCCTGATCGTACTTGCTCACTGGCAGATCCCCCGCGGCAGGTACCTATCGCTCGGACGCTGGGAGATTCCGCTGCTGGGTCTGCTGACCCTTTTGCTTTGCTGCCTGCCGCTCCTGCATCCGCGCTTCGGTCCGTTGGGCCTCTTCTGCGGCGCTCTGGTGCTGCTGCAGGCATGGAGAAACCCCAGGCGATGGTGGGCCCTGTCAACAATCGGCCTCGTTGTCGCCGGCGGTCTCTACGCACTCCTTGCCTACCACTACGCATTAGGCGGGGACTGGCTGGGCCAGCTACGTCCCGGAGACGGCGTATGGGGCGAGAACCCAATGGATATCGCCAACTGGAAGTTCTCACTGGCCGGTCAGTGGTTGCGTGTCGACAGGGGTGTCCTGACCACGTCACCCGTTTTCTTCGTTGGTTTCTTCGGACTCCTGACTCTTGCCAGATTGCGGGACCGGCGCCTGTTGATCGCCGCTTCCCTGTACGTAACCACCGCCGGTGTTTGCGGCCTTCACACCATGTCGATTCACGGTTATGAATTCGCCGGACGCTATATGGTGACCGCGCTTCCGGTTCTTGCGATAGGCATGGCATGGGGGCTACCACCCGTTTTGCGCAGGGCGACAACCGGGTTTATCACGACACTCGCCCTGGTGATCAGTATCGAAAGCGTCCTGCATACGCTTGTTCTACCTGAGTCGGCATACAACGCCGAGAACCTGCTCGGCCGTTCCATCAATCATTTCTATCCTCTTCAAATTCACTCTTTCGGCGTAGAACAGAAGGATCTGCCACTGCTCGACATTGCCTTTTGGGGTGTGCTGGCGGGAGCGTTGTTCATCCACCCCCGAAACATCGGCCTACGCGCAGCCGTCGTCGGCTGCGCTGCATTCGCACCGCTCGTGTGGAGTCAAAGCGACGTCCTGGCCTCGCGCTTTCAGAATTGCAGGTCGTATTATATGGCCCGCCTCTCAGACGGAATCGAGCGAATGTCACTCCAATTCAACGTCCCGTTCAATATGATCAGCGAAAGGGCCGCGGGATCCGATGGCGGGATTCGCGCCAGCGAGGGGTATTCCCGCACGGGTATGGTCGGATATTCGCGGTTGAGCATACCTCGATTGGGTGCTCTTGACAGGGGCAATTACAAGGTGACCTTTCGTGGTCTACAGGTGGATGCGCCGGAGGGTCAGGTATCGGGTTACCTCACGCTTTCCCGAAGATATACGCTGCCCGCCGTATCCAGATGGAACACAAAATCAAATTACCCGCTCATCGGAGGAAGAGTGGAAGGTGATCAATCCCTCATCTTTAACAATGACCGACCCACGTTATATTATATCCATACCATTTTTGCCGGAACCGGAGAGCTTGCTCTTGACGGAATCCGCGCCACACTCAATCCCCTGTACAGACCGCCTGACAGAAAATCCGCCGAGATCGTACGAATACCGCATCCGAATAAGGACCAGCCCGTCCAAGCCGGTTACAGATTGCATGCCCTCCCCAAAGGACGATACAGGTTGGAATTCAAACTTTCGGGCTCCACGTTTGCCGATTTTTTCGAGCGCCGTCCCGATCCGATCGGGACCGCCGTGTTTAGGCTCGACCAAGCGGAGCGTCCTATGGCGCAGGCTTTACATCCGCCCTGGTGGCTGTCGATTCCTTTCGTCGGAGAAGAGGCATTCGAGTTGCACTTCGTTCAGGATCGGGCCCGGGACGTTCGCGTGGTTCTAGAATACGACGGCGACTGCGATCTGGATCTGACGGAAATCGTCCTCTATCGCGAGACTTTCGAGTTCCGTTGAGGCGGGCACCCACAAGGGACGCCCCTACAGCACAACGATCTGTACGGACGCTTTGTCAGCCTGAAGAAGTCTTTAGTTTGCGGCAGACAGGAATGTCCCTCCCTCCCCCACACCGGGTTATTCGCTTATAGGAACGCAGATGAAGCCGGGAATACACAGGCGCAGGACCGTGGTGGTGGAAGGCCGGTACGCACGTCGATGGCATCAGACCCAGGCCGCCATAAACGGCGATCACGGACTGCTCGTCATTTCAATGGAGGAACTCGCGGCGCGGCTTGCCGGAGGGTTTCTGCGATCCGTTCGAACCTCCGATCTCAAGGAGCGGGTGAGAGACGCCGCAGCGGCCGGATCGCTCGACGAACTGGATACGATCAAGGAGCTACCCGGGTTTCAAAGGGCAGCCGCCGCGACCCTGTCAAAAGCCTGGCGCGCAAACCTGGGTCTGGCGGGCAGCAGGAAACCGCGCACCCGGTCGCTGGCGATACTCGAACGTGAAATACGTTCCAGGTTGCCGAAGAACCAGCTCCCGCACCCCGATCTGGCAATGCGTGCGCTCAACCGGGTTGCTCTTGCTCCCGTCCTCTTCGGGCGTATCGAGATCCATGGCCGCACCGAGTTGTCGCCGGTGTGGCGGGACCTGCTGCTGCGGCTGGGCGGAGAAACGGAGGTGGTCTGGGTGGCCGGCGCAAGGCCGACGCCTGACTGGCTTACGGGATCGGGTATAGGCGTCCATAAGACCGCGGCGGCGGATCCCGAAATCCGCGCGGTATCGTGCGCCGCGCCGCGCCACGAAATACTGGAGACCCTGCGTTGGGCGCGGCGACTTCTGACGAATGGGATCCCCGCGCACCATATCGCGATAACGGCGGCATCCCCCGCCACCTGGGACGATCACGTACTGGCCATGGCGGACGCCGCGAAGCTGCCGGTCCACTTCATTCACGGCAAGCCGGCGCTTGCGACACCGGACGGACAGCTCGCCGCGGCGCTCGCCGAAGTACTCCTGCGCGGGTTGTCGCGTTCCCGCATGGTCCGCCTCGTGGGTCTGCTTCGGTCTTCCGCGGGGCGCTTCCAATCATTGCCGGAGGACTGGCGGGAAGTCCTCCCGGACGATGCCCCGCTGCTCGACGCCAACCGATGGGACCAACTCCTTGACAGGCTGACGCCGGAGGACTTTTCCGACGGCAAAGACCATCGACCGTTGCTGCGGCAGATCATCACGGCACTCCGCCCGGGCCTGGCCGGGGCGGAAGAGATCGGCGAGGCGCTCCTGGAGGACTCGGAAGCGCTGGCAATCTGGAAAAGGGCACTGGTCGAGGGACCGCCGGCCGCGCTGGACGTGACCCTCCCCGGGCTTCGCGTACCGGACGAAGTAGAACCGGGCGCCGCCCTCGTCTGGGGGCCGGCGTCAGCCATCGCCACGGTCCCCCGTCCATACTGCTGGCTCGTCGGCCTGACCTCGCGCTCCTGGCCCCGCCGCGCCGGGGAGGACCCTCTGCTTCCAACACACGTTGTACGGCAGGAGGTCCTGGAGCCCCTTCCCGTTCATGAATCGGACCACCGGGATTTTGAGACGATCTGCAGGATGGCTGAACGGCAGGTTGTCTGTTCGCGAGCGCGAAGGGACAGCGAGGGACGGCTGAACGGCGTTTCACCTCTCTATCCGCAGAAGATCGACGAGGAATTCCTCGGCCGGAGCCGGGTGCCGGAACATGCCGCAAGCGAGAGCGACCGGCTCGCGGCCAGACGCCTCGAATTCGCCTCGCTTCCATTGGCCCGTTCCGCCGCCCGGACGTGGAGCGACTGGCACAGCAAGGAGCTGACAGCCCATGACGGTCTGATCAGCAAGGGACATCCAATGCTTCTTCGCGCGCTCGACCGCACGCAATCCGCCACGTCGCTGGCCAGATTGCTTCGGGACCCTCTCGGATATCTTTGGACGTACGGCTTCCGCTGGACGGCGCCCGAAGAAACGGAGGATCCGCTGACGCTCGACGCGCTCGCGTTCGGTTCGCTTCTGCACGAGTTTCTCGGAGAAAGCATCAATCAACTGGAGGCATCCGGACGCGGCGGAGTTTCCGGCGCATCCGGGTGGGAAGTGGAACGCGCGGTGAAGTTGGCGGCAAACGAGGTTGCAGAACGATGGGCGTCCACGCGGCCGGTCCCGCCGCCCGTCATCTGGCGGCGGAAGTGCGAAGAGGCCAGGGAGCTGGCCGTGGCCGCCTTGTCGCAGGACGAAGCGCCTCTGCCGGGACAGAGAACCTGGGCGGAAGTCCAGTTCGGCTACGCGGGACCCAGGAGGACTTCCGGTGAAGGCGCCGGCGCCAACCCGCCCTGGGACCTCTCGACGCCGGTCTACATTGACGGCACGCAGATCCGTATCGGCGGATTCATCGACCGGCTCGATCTGTCGCAAGACCGGCGGCGCGCCCGCGTTACGGATTACAAATCGGGAAGATATCCGGGAAAGCCGCCTCAGATCAACGGCGGCGCCGAGTTGCAGCGATGCCTCTACGCGTTTGCTGTGAGATCGCTCATCCCGGCACGGCCCGAGGTCGAAGCGCGTCTGGTCTATCCGCGCAGCGACAAGCCGGCCCTGGCCCTTGATGACACCAGGGAGACCCTCGCGGAACTGGTGAAATACCTCAACGCGGCGAGGGACCTTTTCGTGGACGGAAAGACGCTGAGCGGCGCCGCGGCTGCCGATCGGCACTACGATCTGTCCTTCGCATTGCCCGGCAGATCGAGAGAGATGTACCTGAAGACCAAGGGGCCCCTCTCTGCAAAGACCCTGATGCCGCTTTCTCACCTCTGGGAGCAGCCCTGAGATGCCTTGCGAACGCCAACAGGCGCCGCTTTCCGACCTGGACGCGCGCATCGAAGCGCTCACGCGCCACAACCGTTCCCTTCTTGTGGAAGCCGGAGCCGGCAGCGGCAAGACAGCGCTCATGGCGGGCAGGGCGGCGCTGCTCGTGGCGGGGGGGACCGCTCCGAGGAACATCGCCGCCATCACCTTTACCGAAGCGGCGGCGGCCGAACTCCTGGAGCGAATCGACCGCATCGTGAAGGCCCTCGTTTCAGGCAAACCACCCACCGAAATCGAACCCGCCCTGCCGACCGGTCTGAGCGACGCGCAACGCGCAAATCTCAAGGAAGGCGAAGACACGCTGGACGAGTTGACCTGCACGACTATCCACGGCTTCTGCCAGAAACTGATCACGCCCTATCCCGTGGAATCAGGGCAGGACCCCGGCGCTTCGATTATCGACCCGGCGGTTGCCGAGCTCGGCTTTGACGACCTGGTGGATGCATGGCTGTCGGCGCGGTTCGGACGGGACCCGGCCGAAGACGGCCTGGGGCGTTTGCCCCGGATCGAACATCCCGGCGCCGAAGGGGAGGATCTCTTCGCCTCTCTCCTGCATAGATCGCCCGACGAAACGCTGCGCCTGATCAGAGAAACGGCCCATTTTCTGAGAATACACCGCACCGCCGGAGCCGCGGTTTCCGAAATCGACCGGGAAGCATATCAAAAATGGGTGGACGCCGCGAATGCATTCGCGGCCTGGTATGAAGGAACGGGGATTGAAGAACCCGGCGCCGCCGCCGTTGCCAACGATCTCATCAACACGGTGGAAAAGATGGCTGAACCCCGGGCCGCCCGGATTCCGGCGGAACACCTCGCCGCCCTGCTCCATCACAGCCCGCCGGACGCCTGCAGGAAAGGCGAACGGAAGTTCAGACAGTGGCGTGCGAAGGGGAAGTGGCGAACCGCGGCAAGAGCCGCCGGTTTGAGCGCTGCGGAGGGAGAAACGCTTTTCGCCGCCGGTCTGGAGCGATACGAAGCGTGCGAAGAGGCGTACGGCGCATTCTGCTACGCCCTTGCAGGACTGGCGGTTCACAGATTCATTTCCGAATTCGACGCGATCCGGAAGCTTTACCGTGAATACAAGCGCGATGCGGCGCTGCTCGATTTCGACGACCTGCTGTACCAGGCCAGGGACCTCCTGCGGGACCACGAACCGGTGCGAAAGGCCCTTGCCGGGCGCTATAAGCACATCCTCGTGGATGAATTCCAGGATACAGACCCGCTGCAGGCGGAAATCATCTGGCGCCTGGCCGGCGAGGGGGATCCCGGGGGGCCGTGGCAGGAACGCGAGATTCGTCCGGGCGCGCTCTTCCTGGTGGGCGACCCCAAGCAGGCGATCTACCGGTTCCGCGGCGCGGACGTGCAGACGTACCTCACCGCCCGGGACGCGCTTTCGCAACGCGACCCGGCATCCGTCATCAGTATCACGGCCAACTTCCGGTCGCGGGAACCCATCCTGACCTACGTCAACGGACACTTCGAGTGTCTGCTGGACGAAGAGCGGGGGCAACCCGGATTTACGCCGCTGACGGCAACACGGGACGGGGACGAGGAGACGATCGGGCCGGGCGTAGCGGCCTTGGACGTCGTTCTGGGCGACGAACACCGCACAAGTAGAGGGAGACTGATTGTCGAAAGGGTCCGTGAGGAGGAAGCCGGCGTCGTCGCCGAAATAGTAGCCCGTCTGATCGGGTCCTATCCCGTCTGCGACGCGGACAACGGGAAAACGAGGCCCGCGAAGGCCTCCGATATCGCGCTGCTCGCCCCAACGGGTACCAGCCTCTGGATATACGAGCGAGCCCTGGAGGAATACGACGTACCCATCGCGACACAGGCGGGCAAGGGGTTCTTCCGGCGTCAGGAGGTGCAGGACCTGATCGCCGTGGCCCGAACCCTGGCTGATGCCCGCGACACGCTGGCTTTCGGCGCACTGATCCGGGGTCCGCTGGTCGGCCTTACCGACGAACAGATCGCCGACGAGATTCATGCGTTGCCGGTTTGTCCGGACCGGTCCGTCCGGCTGGACGTTAAGACCGATCCATCGCTGGTCAGGAACCCGGTCCTGCGGCAGACATTGCAGGCCCTGCAGGCGCTGAGGCGAAAACGGCGCACCACAACGCCCTGCCAGATCATGGCGGAGGCGGTGGAAGCGCTAAGAGTCCGTCCGATCTTGATGGGGCGCCAGCGCGGCGGCGCCCAGCGCGCGCTGGGGAACGTCGACCTGTTGCTGGAAATGGCGCGCCCGTACGCGGCGCGAGGCATTGAGGACTTCGCACGCGCGCTCTGGCAGAGTTGGGAAGAAGCGGAAGACCAGGTGGAAGGCCGGCACGACGAGACGGAGGATGCCGTCTCGATCATCACCATGCACTCGGCCAAGGGCCTGGAATGGCCTGTCGTCATTCCCATCAATTCGGCAACCGGGCTCAGGCACCAGGACAGTTTTCTGTACCGCCGGCGGGACGACACCGTGCATTTCAAGGTACTGGGCCATGCGGACACCGAATACGAAGAAACGATGCTGGAGGAGATCCTGGAACTCAACCGTGAGCGGGTGCGTCTGTGGTACGTTTCGCTTACCCGCGCGCGGGATCTGCTGCTTCTGCCCAGGCAGAACGAACGCGCGAACGGGGACTGGATGAGCCTGATCGACGTCGACGTGGACGGGCTTCCCGCCTTCGCCGCCGAACGGTTTGCCAGGACGGAGCCATACCCGGATGAACCCGCGGCCAACCGGCAGGACCCGGACACGTGGCAGGAGGAGGGGGACGCGATTGCCTCCAACCTGAGGACGATCACCTGGCGAAGGCCCAGCCGCCACGAGGACGCGGAGACGGTCGACGAGAAAGAACCGACGGGTGTGTTTGCGGGCGAAGCGGAGGCCGTCGAGGCCATTGACGAACGTGCCGGCGGCGGCCCCGACAATACGGCGTTGAAACGAGGCCTGATTCTTCACAAGCTGATGGAGGAAGTGCTGACCGGAGAGACCGTGGATGACAACGCCCTCGTGCAGGCTCGTGCGGCAGAACTCATCCACCAGCAGGAACTCGAGGACTCGCCGGATGCCTCGTGCCGTATCTCCAGCGTTGGAATGGCGGAGATGGTGATCCGTACCCTGGAACGCCCTGAGATCGCCTCCCTTCGCCCGCGGCTGGCGCCGGAGTACTGGGTCTACGGCAGCGATATCGAAGACCGGGAGATGGCCGTAACGGCGGGCATTGCGGACGCCGTCACGTTCGATGACAACGGACGCATTGACGTGGTGGTGGACTGGAAGAGCGACACACGACTCCGGGCGAGGCAAATCAGGATCTACCGCGAACAGGTCGAGCTGTATCTCAAGGCCACGGGCGCGAAAACCGGATACATCGTGTTTCTCGGTTCGGATCACATAGAGACGGTCGTTCGGGAAAACTGAACGGGTCAAAGGAGTTGTCCGCGACGATCGGGTTGGAAACGATCGTTAACGGGCGGCCCGGCGGATTGCCGGAACGCGATGGATTGATGATTTTTGGAGCGTGCTGAATGGGTCAGGCATCAGACCGGGAGATTCGGTACAGCGACGGGGAATCGGCTGAGAGGGATCTGCTTGCCGCCGTCAGGAGTACCGCGGATGTAAGCCTGGAATCCGAGGAACTGATGGGGAAGGTGAAGGATATCGCCTCATATTACTACCTCGGGATTGGCAGGTCGGCGATATTGAGGTGTCTGGATCTGCCCGTTGAAAGCAGGGTCCTGGAACTGGGCGCGGGGTGCGGGGCCATCACCAGGTACCTTGGCGAGACGTTCACGTCGGTGGACGCCGTGGACGCGAGTCCCATACGTGCGGAAATCGCCCGTGAGCATTGCAGGGACCTCGACAACGTCTCGGTTTTGTGCAGGGACCTGAGAAACGAGAGCTTTGATTCCAATTACGATATCGTCGTAATCATCGGCGTTCTTGAATACGCGCCGGTCTTCATCTACCCGGGAGAGGCGCCGCGGGATGCATGTTCAAGATTTCTGAAGCTGGCTCGAAGCGCGTTGAAAGAGAATGGCAACCTGGTACTGGCCATCGAGAACCGGATGGGTCTGGACTACTGGGCGGGCGCTCCCGAGAACCACACGGGAAAACCGTACGACGGCGTTCACGATTACCCGGATGCAGGATCTCCCGTAACGTTCACCCGGACGGAATTGCGGAGACTCCTGGCCGATGCGGGATTCGCCCATACGAATTTCTACTGTTGTTTTCCGGATTACCACTACACTTCAACCGTCCTCAGTTCAACAGGCGCAGAAAGAGAGTATTACCTCCACAACTGGGTTGGTTTTTCTCTTGATTCGCCCAGGAATACGAAGGCACAAACGTTTAATAAACCCCTCGCCGCAAAGACGTTGGGCGAGTCCGGACTGCTCAGGGAGTTTGCCAACTCGTTTCTGGTCGTGGCAGGCCGCCATCCCGTTCCGGACGCGAAATGGGTAGCCAGAAAATTCAGCATGAAACGCCGGCGTCCGTTCCGAATCGTCACCACGCTGTTCGCGCAACCGGAACCCTTTGTACGGAAGACGCCGCTTCACGAATCATCCGGGGAGACCCGTGATACTGAATCTGACCGCGTGACACTGCGGACGGAAGATGCAGTCTGGAAGCGGGGCAACCTGCTCTCATTCGAGATCGAACAGGCGGCTCTCCGTGAGGATTTCCCCGATTACCTTTCCAGCCTGATCGACAGATATCGCGGAGAGCTCGAATCGCATTATGGAACGGGGGAGGTCGATGCGGAAGGCTATCCCCTGCTCGGTACCGGATCTCTGGATGCTGTTTTCGCGAACATTATTCAAGGCGAAGACGGAAAATGGCATTTTGTCGATGAGGAGTGGCAAACCCGAACTGCGATTCCGATTGACTTCATGCTCTACCGGTGCATCCGGTTCTGCCTCTTCAGCCACGGAGTCAGCGACGCGCAGGCCAGAAAGATGATACGTTCCCGGTATCCTGCATACAATCGCGGCAGGCACAAAAAAAACCGCGAACTGGCAGATGCCTTTCAGCGGGAGATTTTCCTGGACACCATCGATCCCAGGGTGTTTAAAGGGAATCTGGTGGGACGCATTGTCAGAAACGACGTGGTCCGCCCCTGCCTGGAGAAGGTCTGGCGCCGGACGCCGCACGGTATCCGGACGATGATCAGGCGTCGTCTGCTGTAACGGTTTTTCTGTACACATCGAGTGTCCGTTCAGCTGTGCGGCGCCATGAGAATACCCTGGCCCTCTCAATACCCTTCGCTCTCAGTTCAGCGCATAACGCCGCGTCATCCGTCAGTCTGCAGATGGCGTCCTCGATATCGCTGACCTCGTATGGATCCACCAGCAGCGCCGCATCGCCGGCGACTTCCGGCATACTGGATGTATTGCTCGTAATCACGGGACATCCGCACGCCATCGCTTCCAGAACGGGCAGGCCGAAGCCTTCGTACATTGAAGGGTACACAAAACAGCGCGCCGTCTGAAACAGGTGAATCAACTCCCCTTCGGAAACGTAGCCGGTGAAGACGATGTCATCCTGAAACGCCGGCGGGATCCGCAGGATATCGTCGAAGAGCCATCCTTCTTTTCCAACGATTACCAGCCTGTCCCTGGTTTTATCTTTTTTGCGAAGGTTGACGAAGGCTTCGATGATTCTCTTGAAATTCTTCCTGGGCTCCAGCGTGCTCACCGCCAGGATGAATGCTTCCCTCGATGCCGACGCCGGTTTGAATTGCCCGGAAACGCCTTCGTGGATGACGTCGATCCTGTGTTCCGGTATTTGAAAGTGGTGGATGAGGTCCCTTCCGGTGCTGTGGCTGACGGCGATGAACCTGTCGACGAAGCGGAATCTGTGCTTCAGGATGTATTTGAAGTAGAGAACCCGTCTGCGTGTCTGCCAATCCGGAAAGAGAAGAGGGACGAGGTCATGCACGGTCATCACAACCTTCGCGCCGGGACGAAAGAAAAACGGGGCGGTTACGGTGGGACAGTGGATCAGATCGAACCCTGAGAGACATCGGGGCGGCGCGCAAACAGCCGAAAGCAGTCCGCTGCCGAACACCTGGGCGGGCGCGTGGTCAATTACACCGGCATTGGGGGGAAAGAGCGAACGGGGGGATTGGGGCGACGCGATCAAACTAAGGTCGAGGCCCTTGCAATCCGCGAGCCGGTGGATAAGATTGTGGATATACTGCTGGACGCCGGCGAAATGCCTGTCTCTCAACGCCTCAACGGTGATCGCGATCTTCATGGATCCTGGTATCTCCGGTTGAGTGGAGGTGCCGGACAATGACGGCGTAAGAATATATCACGGTACGGTGCAGGTTGTCAAACAGAGGGTGTATCAATCACCGTAAACTCAGCCTGTGCAATCAACCTGAAATATCCGTACACCGTGAGGGACCGGACTTGAACGCGAAAAGGATTCAGGAATCGAGCCAGACAGCGGGCCGAGCGCTTTCGCGTCCAGCCCTCGTCGCGGGCATATTCCTGACGCTTCATATAATCCCGCTTGTTTGGCGTCCCATTCCCATGTGGGGCGTGGACTTCCTTTGCTATTTGCCGACGACAGTACAGGTCGCTTTTGTCCTTCTGGCTATTCTTCTTTTCGTCCCCGGCTTTCAACGTCTTTGCCAGACCTGTGTGACGTCTTTTCCGTTTGCACTATGGGGCCAGGGCCGTAGCGTCTGGATGTCCCGCACGCTCATTATCCTGATCGCTCTCGCATTCTTTATGCTGCTCTCCTCAGCTCGCCATTTCCTGGGGGACGGTTATCGCCTCATGCAGGCGCCCGGAGCAGATAAGTGGACCAGCATGTTGAGAGCGCCCCTCACATACACCATTATTCAGTCCCTGCACACCATTGGCAGCGCCACGTGGGAGACCGTTGAGAACACGTATCGAACATACAGCTACGCGTCCGGCGTTCTCTATCTGCTTATCGCCTTCCCGATCGCCAACATACTGGGCAAGGATACCCTGGAGAGATCCATCGTGTTGGCGTTTCTGGTGACGGCGGGCTACATCCAGCTCCTCTTCGGATACGTGGAGAATTACGCGCTATTCATGCCGGCCTTGCTCCTCTTTCTCTATCTCCGCCTCCGTACGTGTGAAGACCGCGCCCCCCTCTATCTCCCCGCGCTCCTGCTGGGCGTGCTGCTCGCACTTCATCGCGGCTTTTTCGTCTTCGGCCCATCCATTCTCTTTCTCGCCTGGCGCGGATATCGCAGCCGCCAATATCGCATCCCGAGATGGAAAAACGCGCTCTCGACCGCGGCGGCTCTGTGTTGCGTACCCGCAAGTGCCTTGTTGTTCTTTGCCGTGTGCGGCGTCGGCGTCCACGATTACTTCCTTCGGGCCGGTGGAAGTCATTTCCTGCCATTGTTCGACGAACCGGGATTTCGCGCGCAATACCGCGTTTTCTCATTCACGCATATCATCGACTGGATGAACCAGTATCTGCTCGTAACGCCAGCGGCATGTATGGCGTTGTTTCTGCTTCGAAAGAAAGATCTCAGTCATCATGGTTTCCTGGCGGTTTGCACCGTCGTGCCTCTCTTCTTCAGCTTCGTTGGCAATCCGGAACTCGGCGCCTTCCGGGACTGGGACGCCTGGTCGCTGCCGGCGCCGGCTGTCACCTTGTGGGTTGCCGCCCTGATGCTGAGCTGCATACGGGACCGTGTGAATTTATCCCGTGGCGCCTTCCTTATCTGCGGCGCGGCTGCGTTGCACTCCTGTCTGTGGGTGGGCCTGAACGCCAACGCGGCGGCCTCCGAAGCCAGGTTTGTTCACCTGACGAAACGCTTGAAGGGTGGCGCGAGTGTTGACGCCTGGGTGGCCGTGGGCGACGTACGACGACACGAAAAAAGATACGCCGAGGCGCTTCACGCCTACAAGCAGGCTCGCGATTCAGATCCGTCAAACCCCAATCGCTGGATTCTCGTGGGGATGGTGTACTGGAAAATAGGTCAGTACGCCAACGCGATTGAAAACTTCAAGAAAGCGCAAGAACTTTATCCGGATAGCGCAGTGCCGCACCTGAACCTTGGTAAAGTATACCGCGATCTCCGTCAATTCGACAAAGCCATTGATCACTTAAAAAAGGCCGCAGAACTGCGACCGAAAGACGCCACTACCCACGAGCTTCTTGCCGAAATGTACCGAGACATGGGAGAGAATGAAAGAGCCATCCATCACCTTGAAAAAGTGAATTTGCTGCGACCCCGCCACACCCGGGCTCTGGTGAACCTCGCACTTGCCAACAGCGACGCAGGGAAGAACGCAAGGGCTATCGAATTCCTCAAGGAAGCGGCTGAGCTGGAACCCGGATTCGCGGCGGTTCACTTGAACCTCGGTGTTATCTACATCCGAATCGGCCAGCACGCCTCAGGAATCCAGTCCCTCTCCAAAGCTATTGAACTCCAGCCTGAAAACCCCCTCGCTTTGCAGAATATCGGCTTTGCGTACTCCGATCTCGGGAAGCATGAAAAAGCGGTACCCTATCTTCAAGAGGCCATACGACAGGACCCAGCCGATGCAAATGCGCACCTGCTACTCGGCCTGGCCTATCGCTCGTTGAAGCACCCTGAAAAGGCAAGGGTTCATTTCAAAAAGACCCTGGAACTCGAGCCAATACACCCGCAAGCCGCCCAGATTCGACAGTGGCTGGGGCAGATCCGGGAATAGCGTCTTTTTTGCGGGTTTTCTTGCAACATTCCAGGGTATAGTAACCTTTCAAAATCCTCGCTCCAGGTAGCGTTTTTCGGAATCCCGGATCCCCACGTGGGTCCGGGGTTTTTTTGTTGGAGAGATGCGCCTCGAGTCGACGAGGCTGATTTGGCAGAATAAATATGCCAATATGTCATATTCAATTTACGGTTATGCCAAATTGGCATATTCTTTACCTGGAACCGGGACCGATATACCCGGTCTGCAGGCGCCGTTTTTGAATATAACTGTATAAACTATTGATTTTTATATATATGATTGAATTACGATTCGATCTCGGGGTTTCTGGCACGGGGCTTGCGAAGGGTTATTGGCACAGGCTCGTGGGCGGGCAGAAAGTCCTCGAGAACCTCAACAACAGTCAATCGTCGGGGTAATAACCTATCAAAAGGAGGATTCAACCATGACACTCACCCGGTGGCAACCCAGGCGGCGCTTCGGGCTCGTTCCCGAGTTCGATCGGTTCTTCGACAGCTTCTGGAGAGGTCCGCAGCACGATCTCCCGGTACTGTCCACGTGGAGTCCGGCGACGGACGTGCAGGAGACCGACAAGGAATTGCTGGTTCACGTGGAGCTTCCCGGCCTGTCCAAGAATGACATCAAGGTCAACATGGACAACGGCGTACTGAGCGTCCAGGGCGAGAAGCAGCACGCGTCCGAGGAGAAGGAGAACCGGTACCACGTGTCGGAGCGGACCTACGGCCGCTTCGCACGGTCGTTCACGCTCCCGTCCGAAGTGGACGCGGAGAAGATCAAGGCCGGATTCGAGAACGGCGTGCTCACGCTCACGCTTCCGAAGCTGAAGGCGGCCACGCCAAAGGCGATCGAGATCGCGTAATCAGGCGTCAGGTTGTCTGAGAGAAAGAGACCGACGGAAACACTGTCGGTCTCTTTTTTTTGCACCTCTGGAAGTCGGCTATCAGCTCTCAGGCGTCAGCCATCAGCTAAAACCGAACGGCAAAACCAAAAAACCCCTTTCCCAAAATTCCCTGCCTACGGCGTGTTCCTTTTGAAGCGACCAAAAGGAACCAAAAGTCGCCGCTGGGCGCGGGGCCTGCCACATGCATGGCGCGAATACCCTCACAGGATGCACCGGATACGCTGGCCTGCCAACTACGGAGGAAGACGCAAATCGGTGCGGGACGGAACAACGCGCCCTGCTCTGGGAGTACTCCGGAGGGTGTTCGTGTTCGAAAACCGAATGCCGATCTGAATGGGAGTGATATGGCCTGGCGAAAGCTGTCGGCGATGTACGCGTCGAGGGCAGGATGACCTCGATCCCGGGGGTCCCCAGCCGTCAGGACTCTAGGTCCAGCGCGACGGCAAGGGCGAGATCCAGCGTGCGGATCTTTCTGGGAGACAGGGTTCCTACAAAATGGGTCAACGCGGATTTCTGAACGCTGATCAACTGGTCGCAGAAGACGCTGCTGTCGTGCTTGAGGCCTTCGGCCACCCCCACGGGCACCTGTGTGGAAAGCCCGTCGTATGAAGAGAAAACCGGCGCACAGATCACGCTTGAAAACCAGGAATCAATAAGCGTCTGGCGGCTGACGACCACGAATGGACGGTAGTTCCGCGGGTCCTCGCGCGATCCCCTGTAGACCCTGTAGAGTTCCCCCCGCGTCACAGGTCGACCTGGTAGGCAAGCACGTCTTTCGCTTCGTCGTTCAACGCCGACGCTTTCCGGTCCAGGATTTCCGTATCGCGAGAATCCCGGATCCGCCGTCGCAGCAAAGCGACGTATTGCCTCAACGCCGCTTCCAGGAATGCGGATCGGTTCTTTGGCGTATCGGGCGCCTTCAGCAGCAGGTCCATATCCCGGACCAGCCCTTCGGACAGGGTAATGGAAGTTTTTATTTTCAAACGGCTATCCTCCGGAAGACACTTAAGGTAGTATAATTATCTTACTAAAAGTAGGATAATTGGACGGGTTTGTCAAATGAAGCGATCAGCTATCAGCCATTAGCCGTCAGCTCTCAGCGACCTCTCTCCCCGGCTTCACGCCTTCTGCGAAAAACAAAAATTAAGCGCGAAACCAAAATCAAAATCCACACCTCCCCAAATTCCCTGCCTACGGCGTGAATCGCTCCCAACTATCAACACAGATCAACGACAAAACCAAAAGTCCCCTTTCCCCAAATTCCCTGCCTACGGCGTGTTCCTTTTGAAGCGACCAAAAGGAACCAAAAGTCGCCGCTGGGCGCGGGGCCTGCCACATGCATGGCGCGAATATTCTCACAGGATACACTTGATCCTCTGGCCTGCCAACCCCGGAGCATAACGCAGGTCGGTGCGGGACGGAACAACGCGCCCTGCTCTGGGAGTGCTCGCGAATGACGTAGCGCTCGATTACCGAATGTCTGTCTGATAGCGAGACCTCACCCGGCGGACTCCTCGGTAGAAGCGATCAGCTATCAGTCGTCCGCTGTCAGCCAAAAACGAAAGGCAAAATCAAGATCCTCCGCTTCCCACCGCCCGCACCCTCATCCCCGTCCCTCTCTCCCTGTGCGAGAGGGGAAAAAAAATACGTCTTGCGCCATAGCGGTTTTTCCATTCGAGCAACCGGGGGTACGGGGGGTTTTTCCGTGCTAATCCGTCCAGCGGATTTGCGTTGGTACTCCTGAAGGATTAGTAGGCCACTCAACTCCCATTTACGCCTCCAGAGTGATTCACGGAAAAACCGGCCCCCTGCCGAAGGGCGCGCTTCTTTTTGGTCCTTTTTCTTACGCGCATAAGAAAAAGGACGTAAGAGAAAGAAAACAAAGGGTTTATGAGAAAAAAGCCGGCATGCAAAGACAAACCACTTCCTTTGCCTTTCCCTTTCAAATTCATGCCTACGGCGTGTTCCGAAAAAGCGGGGAAACGACAGCACGGCACCCCAACGGTTTTCCGCTATCCTAAGCAATCCGCTTACCCTCGAATCTTGCGAGACTCCAATTGCAGAAGTCACAGATGTTAAAGTTACCGCTGCTTCTTCCTTTCTCCTTCTTCCTTCTTCCTTTTTCTTTCTTCCTTCTTCCCACTAACCGCCCTTAACCGCCGGTTTCATGGCCTGGATGTCCTCCGGTCCGGTCGCGCAGCAGCCGCCGATGATCTGCGCACCCATGGCCTTCCATTCCCTTGCGAAATCGGCAAGGCTCTCGGGCGTGTTGTCGCCCCGCTGCAGGATTTCGCCCGGCTCATCCGTAGATTCATCGCCCTCCGCCGGGCCAAGAGGCGCGAGCGGACGGTATCCGATGTTGGGATACGCACCCACGCAGCCGTCAAACGCCTCCCTGAGGAGGGGAAGGCCGGCCGAGACCTGTTCCGGCGGCGTGCACATGATCAACACGCCGGCGACACCGCTCCCCTCAAGGGCCGTTGCGAGATCCTCGAGACGTTCCTCGTATTGCATATTGCCGTCTTCCCGGATATGGCGGATACCCAGAAAGACGGGCAGCCCGGTCTCGGCCCCCGCTGCCGCAGCGGAGACGCAATCTGCGATATAACCCACGTATTCCACCCACACCGCATCCACGCCAACCCCGGCCAGCAGCTTCGCGTGATCCAGAATCTCACCGCGGTAGGCTTCCTCTCCCAGGATGTCACAGTCCGACGCGGTTCCGCCAACCCGCCGCTGGACACACGGCGGCGCGATACCGCCGGCCACAAACGCGTCCGGATTCACGGCATCGCGCGCGGCAGTCGCGTTTTCCCCCGCGGCTGTCGCGTACGCCTCCCACCTGTCGCCCAGTCCGATGGGTTCCAACCGCGTAGGGCTCGTCCAGAAGTTGTTGCTGATGATGATATCGGCGCCGGCGCGCAGGTAGTCCCGGTGGACCTCGCGGACAACGCCCGGCGCTTCTATATTGGCCGTGGCGGACCATGCCCCGAGGCCGCCCTCGGCCGTGGCGCCTTTCAACACGTCCACGCCGCGCCGCTGGATTTCAGACCCGGTCCCGCCGTCCAGAAGCAGCGTGTCTCCAATCGAGATCCGTTCGAGAAGTCCTTTCGAAGACATTGTTTTCTCCTCTGGTAGAATCAGCTGTGGGCTAAAGACGAAAGGCAAATTCAAAAGCCCCCGCTCCCCGCAGACCTCTCTCCCCCACCCCCTCTCCTAAAGGAAAGAGGGAGAAAGGGCGGGTTTCGCTCCATCAATGCATATCACAACCGGCGACCGGGGGTATGGGGGGTTTTTCCGTGCTGTTCCGTCCAGCGCATCCGCACTGGTATTGCTGAAGAGTTTGTAGGCCACACAAATCCCGTTCATTCCTCAGGGGTGATTCACGGAAAAACCGGTCCCCTGCCGAAGGGCGCGCTTCTTTTTGGTCCTTTTTCTTCCGCGCATAAGAAAAAGGACGTAAAAGAAAGAAAACAAAGGGTTTATGAGAAAAGAGCCGGCCTGCAAATGACGAACCCGTTTTTTGCCTTTCTGTTCAAGTTCCACATCTCCCCAAATTCCCTGCCTACGGCGTGTCCCTTTTGAAGCGAC
>CAZKDZ010000173.1:0-20801 GCA_964551635.1 uncultured bacterium
AGGTGGAGGACGCGCTTGAACGTATCAAGCGCCGGACGTTCGGAGCGTGCAGGGTCTGCGAAAAGGCGATCCCGAAGGCGCGTCTTGAAGCCGTTCCCACAACCCGGCTCTGCGTTCCCTGCAAAGAAGGCGAACAACGGCAGGGTTCTCGCGCCACGTAATTCGACCGCAAGGGCCGGCCGTAGCCCGGTTGGGCTTTTTCAACGGGTTGTTAACCCCCTGCGCTCAAGAGGAATCGGGAGATCCACCCTGACGTTTCCCAGCCGTTGTGACTCCAGAAATCCGACCAGGATCTCAACGACCCGGTGCGCGTCCCTTGCAGGTGAAACCGGCCGGCCGCCTTCATCTACGAGGCGCACCAGTTCCTGGACTCCGGCGGGAATGCCGCTGACGGGCCATTCGGGCGCCTGGATCGTTTCCCGTTCTCTGGCGCGAATGAGCGAGGCGCTGTCGCGCCCGATCTCGACGTACCCGGTTGTGCCCACGACTTCGCACCTGAATTTCGGGTCCGCGGAGACTTTCGATCCTCCTGCGAAAAATCCCCTCACGCCATTGGCGAAATGAATGTACCCGCTTGCCGACGGCTCGGTAGCAGGGTCGTGACCGCCATCTCCCCTGTACTCCGTGTAGTCCTCAAAGCCCGCTTCCAGATCCGCGAACACCCAATCCGGCTCCGAATCAGCAAAGTAACAGATCGAATCCACCAGGTGGGTGCCGTTTCTGAACAGCATCGAGCGCCGACCGTTCAGCGCCCCCACGATGTACTGAACCGCTCCGATTCCTCCACCGTCAACGATCTGCTCCTTGATATGGCGCCATAGCGGCTGGAAGCGCCTCGTGTGATCAACGGAGAGAATCGCGCCGTTGCGTTCGGCGGCGCGCACCATCCGGTCCGCGTCCGCCAGATTGGTGGCGAGGGGTTTTTCGCAGAAGATCCCCCGAACCCCTGCGTTGGCCGCATCCACGACCAGGTCCGCGTGCCGGTGGTCGGACGTGGCCACGGTTACAATGTCAAGGTCCTCTCCTGCCAGCATTTCACGGTGATCCGAGTAGGTATTGAGACCGGGCCACTCGGATTGCCACCGGTCCCTGAATTCCGCCAGTGTCGACTCCTCGAGGTCGCATGCCGCCGCCAGGGTCGCATTCCCCAGACCCAGGAGGCCCGATGCATGTTGCACGCCAATACCGCTGCATCCGATCACTCCCACGCGGTACGTAGCCATCAGTCGCCCCTTTCCTGTGTTGCGTAGTCTCCCTTCAGGAATCGAAGTGTCTCCGCCATGCCCCTGTCCACGGCCGCCCTGTAGAATCGCACGCGCCGGTCCTCATCGAGAAACGGCGCCGCCATCGCGACGTTCCGCTCCCACATGCGCCGCGCCTCGTCTTCCGGCATCTCGCAGCGTCGCAACCGGAGAAATATGCGCTCCAGTTCCCAGGGGTCGTCCTCGAGTGCCCAGGGCTTGACCAGATCGAGGTATTCGCCCACAACCCTGCAATCGATAAAGCCAACGCTGTCGTTACGTCCGAATCGGTGAACTTCCGTCAGGTAGCGGGCGTTGCCGATGCTGAATCCGTCCACCATGGACCACAGACCCATTACAATGGGTCGCCAGTCTTCGATACCGTAGACGTGAACGGTCACTTCATCCCGGAAGGCCTCGTCGACCGTCAGGTGAGAAATGTACCCGAGCATCACGGCTACGTCCGCGCCGGAAAGCCGCCCGGGGTCGGCCAGGTCGGGATGAGCGCCGAACAGCCCGGCAACCGACCGCCCCCATGTCCCACGGCGGTCGTCAGAATAAAAATGGGTGGCGAATTTCCCCCTTTTGCCCACAAAACGCAGCCCGTCCGGTGCACACGTACCGGCGAGCAGGTCGGGCGTATGCGCATCCGCGAATACCGCCGCCTGGGGACATTCATCGTGAAACCGGTCGTGCAGTGCCGCCAGTAACGCAAAATGACATCGGCCTCTTGGCATCGGGTATTCCCTGCGGCTTGCGAAAGTTGTCGTCGACAAAACCCCCTCAAATCTAAGGGAAGTACCCGATCCGGTCAAGATTGAACGGTTGCACCCGCGCCCTTCGGCTCACGTGAGGATTCCGTGCAGCGCCGCACGCCGGGAAATCCCCTCGTTTTCAGGTTTTTTTGAGTTGACGCGCGCCAGCGGAACGTCTAAGTTCTGACTGCCGTGCAATTCACAGCACTCGTCACTTCTCCCGGGTTACGCCATGTCCAGGATTATCGGGGTCGATATAGGGGGCACCTTTACGGACATCCTTGTTCTGGATGATGCCGCGTCGACCCTGACTGTCAGGAAAGTACCAACGACCCCGGATAATCCATCGCAAGGGTTGATCGACGGGATAGACGCTCTCGGGCACGCGGGCCGGGAAGTCGAACTCGTCATTCACGGAACCACCGTGGCGACGAACGCCGTGCTCGAACGCAAGGGCGGACGATGCGGACTCATCGCGACCATGGGGTTCCGGGATATCCTCGAGCTCCGTCGTCGTGACCGGCCGCATCTCTACGGGCTTACCGGAACCTATGAGCCACTTGTTCCGCGCAACCGCCGCCTGGAAGTCGCCGAGCGCATCTCGGCGGAAGGTGAAGTGCTTGTCCCCCTCGACGAAGATGCGGTCATGTCGTGCGCGGAGAAGCTCGAGGCGGAACGGGTGGATGCAATCGTCGTCTCGTTCATGAACGCATACGCCAACCCGATCCACGAACGACGGGCGAAGTCTTTAATTGAAAATTGCTTCCCGGAACTCTACGTTGTCGCGTCCGCGGAGGTTCTTCCTCTGATTCGTGAATTCGAACGAACCAGCACCGCCGTCGTAAACGCATACGTCCAGCCCGTTGTCAGTCGATACCTGGCCAGCCTGGAACGCAGTCTGGGGCGCAGGGGACACCGAACCAATCTGCTGGTCATGCAATCCAACGGCGGCATGATACCTGCCGACGAGGCAGGCAGATACGCCGTTCAGACCGTATTGTCCGGGCCGGCGGCGGGCGTGATCGCCGCGACGGCCATCGCCGCGGAGAACGAGGTTCGAGATCTCATTGCCTACGATATGGGCGGCACGAGTCTGGACGTCTCTCTGGTCACGGACGGCATCCCGGTGCAGGCTCACGGTACTGAGCTTGAGTTCGGTATTCCTGTCCTGCTATCCATGATCGATATCCAGACCGTTGGCGCTGGCGGAGGGAGCATCGCGCGCATCGATGAGGGCGGAATACTCAAGGTCGGCCCCGGGAGCGCCGGCGCGGATCCGGGGCCGGCGGGTTACGGTCGAGGCGGGCATCTGCCGACGCTTACCGATGCAAATCTTGTTCTGGGTCGAATCAACCCGGAGTACCCCATCGGCGGCCGCGAGGGCTTTTCCTTTGACCTTGGAAAAGCCAGGGTTGCGCTTGAGGAACAGGTCGGCGGACCGCTCGGACTTTCAGCCGCCGAAGCAGCGCACGCGGTCGTCGCCGTGTCCAACAACCGCATTGCCGGCAGCCTTCGCCGAATCTCGATCGATCGGGGTCGGGACCCCGATGACTTCACCCTCTTCGCATTTGGCGGAAGCGGACCTCTCCTGGTGGGATTTCTGATGAATGAACTCGGTATTCCCAGGGGTCTCGTCCCGTATCAACCGGGTATCGCATCCGCATGGGGCTGCGCGATTGCGGACGTGAAGCGCGATTACGTCACGATGGTCAATCGCCGCCTCGACGACCTGGACGCGACGGAAATCCGGCGTATCTTCGACCACGACCAGTCCCGTGGAAGTAAATTTCTCGAGGAGGTCAGCGTTTCTCTCGGCCGTATGCATCTGGTCCGCGAAGCAGACATCGCGTACGAAGGTCAGACCCACGTCATCCGTACCCCGTTGACGGATGACGACACCAGCCCGGAGGCCATCGCGGCGCGGTTCAGAACGTCGTACCTTCGGCGCTACGGAAGCGCGCATCGGGGTTTCAGCGGTCTGGATGCGCTGCTCGACGGTATTCCCGTTCGATTGCTGAACCTGCGCACAACCGTTGTAGGGGTGAGGAAACACCGATCCCTGAGCTCACTGCTGACCCCGCCGGCGACAACGCTGGATCAGGCGTTCAAAGGCAGCCGGGACGTCTGGGTCGACGGCGCGTTCGTTCCGTGCCCTACCTACGAGCGATCCAGAATCCCATGGGGCTCCGAACTTTCAGGGCCTGCGGTCATCGAACAGTCCGACACGACCGTCTGGCTGGACCCTTTCCTCCGCGCCAGCGTGCTGGACGGAGGGACCTTCCTCGTGGAATCAACCCTCCGGAAAGACGAATGACGAATGGAATTCCTCCAGACCGTCGAAAAAATCTGTCCGGGCGTCTGGTTTCAACTGCAAACAGGGGCGAATTCTGAATGGATCCGATCACTCTGGCCGTAATCCGCGGCAGCCTGGAGCAGATCGCCGATGAGATGGATGCCACACTGGAACGCATGGCCTTCTCACCGGTGATTTCAGATGGATTCGACAGGGCCAGCGGAATCTATGCCGGGAACGACGGAGCTGTTATCGTACAGGGGCCACGCGGCCTGCCGAATTTTATCTACGTGATGCAACACACCGTGCGTTCAACGATCGAACATTTCAATGAGCCGGCCGATGGCGACATCTATATCATCAACGACCCTTACAAGGGCGGCACGCACCTGATGGACGTAAAGCTGATCAAACCGTTCTTCTATCGAGACAAACTTGCGTTTTACCTGGCCAACAGCGGGCACTGGCCTGACATCGGCGGCCGGGTTCCGGGCGGGTTCTCGGCGAAAGCCACAGAGGTATTTCAGGAAGGCTTGCGGCTGCCGCCGCTCAAGCTCATGGACGAGGGCAGGCTCAATCAGGAAGTGGTCGACGTCATCCTGCACAACGTTCGCGTGCCCGGCGAACGACAGGGGGACATCATCGCTCAGGTGGCATCGCTGAACCTCGGCGCAGATCGGCTGACGGCACTTTTGGACCGCTACGGCGAAGCGACCGTATTCGAGGTCGTCAGCGAACTGGAACTCCGTTCCGAGAAGATGATGCGGAAGCACATATCCGCCATTCCAGACGGTTGCTACGCCTTCGACGAATATATGGACAGCGACGGTGTGGATTGGAAGCCGTTGCATATCCATCTCGAAATGACCGTAGACGGCGACAGTGTTCACATCGACCTCTCGGGCAGCAGCCCGGCCTGCCGCGGTCCTCTCAACAGCGTATTGAGTACGACGATGGCGGGCGTTTTCATCGCGTTCAAGCACTTTTTTCCTGATGTGCCCATCAACAGAGGCTGTTTCAAACCCTTTTCCTTCGATATTCCGTCCACCACCTTCCTGCACGCCCTGCCGCCACGCCCCGTCTCCGGCTGCGCAGCCGAAGTCTGTCAGAGAATGATCGACTCGGTGCTGGGCGCAATGAGCCAGGCTGTACCGGACCGCTGTTACGCCGGACCCATGGGAACCGTCACCAATCTCTCGGTGGGTGGCGACGATCCGGAAAGGGGATATTTCGTTTTCTATTCCTTCATCGGCGGGGGTTACGGCGGAAACTACCTGACGGACGGGCTCACCAACGGCAACCCCACCATCGCCGTCGCCCGCACACAGGCGTTGGAGATCTTCGAATCCCGATATCCTGTACTCTTCGAAACTTACGCCCTGCGCGAGGATTCCGGTGGGCCCGGGTGCCGGCGAGGGGGATTCGGCGTGGTGCTCGAATTCGTACTCAGACGCGGCGAGGCCAGTGCCTCCCTTCTCGGAGACCGGGGCCGGTTCCGTCCCTTCGGCGTACTCGGCGGCAAGCCGGGCAGGACTGCCGAGCACACCTTTACGCTGCGCGGCAAAGCGTACCGTCCACCACACATCACGAAGGACGAGGGCGTCCATATGATCGAAGGCGACCGCCTTCGGCTCGAAACCCCGGGTGGAGGCGGATACGGCGCTCCCGACCTGCGATCGGCTGAATCCGTCCTGGAGGATGTAAGGCGGGGTTATTATACAAGTGAGGCCGCAGAAGCGGATTACGGTGTTGTCATCAGGTCCGGCGCGCTCGAAATTGACGTACCCGCGACAAGAAGGCTGCGGAACCTGCGAAAGAGTACCGATATCTGACCGGTACCGCCCGGCGTATCGGGCCGTCAACACGGCGGATTTCCCGTTTACATCGTACGCGCCAGCAGTCCTCCATCCACGACGAGCGACGTGCCTGTGATGAATGACGCCTCGTCAGAGGCCAGGAAGAGTACGGCGGACGCGATGTCGGCCGGGGTTCCAACCCGTTTCGCCGGAACCATTTCGGCCAACCTGCGCCGTTCATCGGCGGAGACTTCGACCCGATCCCAGAGCGGCGTCTGGATCGCACCGGGAAGCACGGCGTTTACACGGATTGAGGGTCCGTAATCCAGCGCCAGAACCCGTGTAATGCCCAGTACGCCGGCCTTGGCGGCATCATAGGCGGTGTTGGTCTCGAACCCGACCAGCGAGTGTACCGAACCCGTGTTGACGATTGCCCCGCCGCCGGTCTTCAACATTGCCGGTATGGCGTACTTTGCAGCCAGGTAAATCGCTTTCAATCCCGTGTTCAACGTCCTGTCCCACACGGATTCCTCCAGTTCCGTGGCCGGCGCATTGCGGTACCAGATCGCATTGTTGTGAAGTATATCCAGCCTGCCGAACGCGTCCACCGTGTACTCGACCATCCGCCGCACCTGCTTCGCCTCACTCACGTCGACTTCGACGAAAACCGCCTCTCCGCCTTTCGCTGTAATGATATCCACGGTTCGCCGACCGCCCTCCACGTCTACGTCCGCGACAGTTACGCGGGCGCCTTCAGCAGCCAGCAGAGTCGCCGTACGCTCGCCAATCCCCGATGCCGCCCCCGTTATAATGGCGACCTGACCTGCGACCCGTCCCTCAATGCGATTTCCCACAACCTGCCTCCCTTGTGATTGTTTTCCGATACCTTGACTCCCGAATCATTCACAAATTATCCGCAACTCCGCCCGGAAATTCCTATCTTTAGGTCGGCAGGAACGTATACCCTGCCCCGGGTGTCGAACGAAGAAACTCATTCCGAAACCGGACCTCGCCCCAGCGACGCGCAGGTACTGTTGAAATGGCGGAAGTGCCAGGGTCTGTTGGATCACACCCACCCTTCGACGAGTTCCGGAAAAGACAGACAGGATGAAACCATGGCGCCAGTCGCGCTCATAACGGGCTCGAGCCGGGGGATCGGCCGGGCCATCGCCTGTTGTCTGGCCGACGTCGGCTATGACATCGTTGTCAATTACGAAAAAAACCGGGATGCCGCAAGGCAGACTGCCGACGAGATCCGAAAGAGAAATAGCCGGCCGCGCATCTGCAGGGCGTCTGTCGCGGTTCCGGAGGACAGCCGACGCCTGATCGAATTCACCATTGAAGCGTTCGGGCGTATCGACCTGCTCGTTAACAACGCCGGCATTGCTCCGCGCGTACGCGCGGATATTCTGAAATCGACGCCCGAGTGTTACGATGAAGTTCTCGACACCAACCTGAAGGGCCCCTACTTCCTGACCCAGCTGGCTGCCGCACAAATGATTCAACTCACCCGGGACGGGATTGTGCCGAAGGCCAGAATCGTAAACATCACGTCGATCTCAGCCTTCGCAGGCTCCACGTCCAGAGGTGAGTATTGTATCTCCAAGGCGGGCCTCAGCATGATGACAGTGCTTTTTGCGGTCAGGCTGGCGGAACACGGAATCACCGTCAACGAAATCCAGCCCGGCATCATCAAAACGGATATGACGGGCCAGGTCAGAGATGTTTACGACCGTCGAATCGCGGAAGGCCTTACGCCCATCCGGCGCTGGGGTCTGCCCGAAGACGTGGGGAAAGCCGTAGCCGCAGTGGCGCTGGGCTATTTCGATTTTACAACAGGCGCCGCGATCCCGGTGGATGGCGGCTTTCACCTGAGGCGCCTCTGACCTCTGGAAGAATTCCTGTTCTCGACTGTGAAAATTGACTTATCGGTATTACGACGTTATATTTCAGACGATGTTTCGCTGCCGGTCATTGTTGTTTTTGAATGACCGACTCGGAGATGATAGAGGCGAGAAGCGGGGCCCGCATCGTCAGTATTCAGTTTGCTTTCGACCACCTGAAAACTCAAGCGACGAAGGCTTTGGCCCCAAGTACGAAAAATAAAGCAACCGGGCGTCGTGACAAAACCCTCCGAAACGTGGCGTAAACGTCGTCGGGAAGGACGTTGTTTCAGTACACGTCTAGTGACCTGAAGTATCCTGTTTATCCGCAGTTGAATCTCATCAATTAGCTTGCACATATTCGATTTAACGTCCACGAAAACTTACGAATCGAGGTTAGATTCGGGTGAGGCCTTATGTTAAAGGGCATCTTCAAGCGAGACGAGGAAGAAAATCCGGCTTCGAGCCGCGAGAGACAGATCGTAATCGAGGGTCAGGCGGAAGAAGTCGAAGAAGCCATGCACCTGCTATCCGAGAAAGACTCGGACGACCTCGACGAAACGATGGAGGAGATCGACGCCGCCGTCAGGAAGGCCGCCAAAACCACGCTCCAGGACATCCGGATGATGGAGGAAGGCCGCTGTCCGGCCTGCGGCCACAAGACGCGGCAATTCCTCTTCACAAGTGTCTGCGCGGGCTGCGGTTGGTTTTCGTTCATCTCGCCCGAAGAGGGCAAGTCCGTCATTCACCTGAAAACCGGGCATAACATCGAATGCGGCACCACGTTCGACACCCAGGGCGGTTATATCCTGGGCATTACGGAAGGCGTGGTCCGCGCGAAAGTCACCAAAGATAACGTGCAGCACATCGAATACGTCTGGTCCGACGAGGAAATCGAAAAGAAGCGCACGGCGCGCGCGCGCGAGCAGGCAGGCATCTGCAGCTGGTGTGAAAAGAACCTGAAACAGGCCGAAGAGGACGTCATCGTCACCTACGCCGCTTTCGGCAGCTTTCAGGATCGCTACGTTTTCTGCTCGAAACATTGTTCCGAAGCGTTTCAGGGTCAGTACCCGATCAGGGTGCACAAGAACTGCTACAACCGGCCCTGTCCGGATTGCGACCTGTGCATCAAGAAATTCAGCGGTGAAGACGAGACGCTTCTCCGTCAACTCCAGACGGTTGACGAATAACGTACTGTCCCGAAAACAAGCCGCCTGAATTCGATCGGCGAGTCGCCCGGATCTCACTTCCCTCTCGACATTTGATCGTCATCTGGCGGACTCTCGCCGGACTGGCTTTCAGCGCCGCGTTCAGACAAGCCTGCGTACGCCGCGGCCGGCCGTTGCTGCTCATCGTAAAGCCGGCCGTATACCCCTCCCTGAGACAGCAGTTCGTCGTGGGTTCCCCATCCCGCCATTCGACCGTTGTCGAGTACCAGAATCCTGTCCGTACGGGTCGCCGTTGAGATTCGGTGCGTGATGACAAATGTCGTCCGTCCGTCCATGACCCGATCCAGGGTTTTCTGGATCCGGGCCTCGGTACCGGCATCCAGCGCAGATGTGGTATCGTCCAGGATCAGGATGGCAGGGTCGGTCAGGATCGCCATTGCCAGCGCCAGGCGTTGCTTTTGTCCCCCGGACAGATTGCTGCCGCCCTCCTCGACCCGCGCTTCGTATTTCTCAGGCTGGGTCATAATGAAATCGTGCAATTCAGCCCGTCTGGCGGCCTCCATGATCTGTTCGGGAGTCGCACCGTCCCGGCCGTATACGATGTTCTGGGCGATCGTCCCGGAAAACAGCACGGGTTCCTGCGGCACCATGCTGACGTGCCTCCGGATGCTTGAAAGCCGTATGTCACGAATGTCGTAATCATCCAGCAGAATACTTCCTCCGGTCGGTTCGTACAGCCTCAGCAAAAGGCTTAACAACGTGCTCTTGCCAGCGCCGGAGGGTCCCACAACCGCCACGGAAGTGCCCGGCCTGACAGAGAAGGTAAGGTCCTCGATTACGTCACCCGCGACCGCACTGTATTGGAATCGGACGTTCCGGAAAATCACCCGACCGCGCACCCGGTTCAACCGAATCGCGTTGGGCCGGTCCTGGATCGAAATCTCCTCGTCGAGGACTTCGAATACCCTGGAGATGACGACGGCCATCTGACGGAAGACCATATTCACGTTGGCAAGCGCCACCAGCGGCATGAACAGACTGGAAAGCGACATATTGAAGAAAATCAGCTCGCCAACCGTAAGGTCGCCACTTCGAACCATCAGCGCTCCCCAATAGAGGATGAGCGCAACGGCGACTGCGCTTATTGCCGCGCAGGCGGCGCGAAGACTCGCGTTCAACATTGAATTGCGCATCGAAAGACGGAAAGTGGAGACAAGGCGCTTGAAGAACATCCTGCGTTCGTACCGTTCTTTCGCGAACGAATAGACGACCCGGACGCCTCGAACCCGTTCCTCCAGAATTCCGTATGTGTCCGAATAGGCTTCCCGCATACGGGCGAATGTCTCTGAAACCGGCCGCTGGAACAGCTTGTAGGTAACTGCGTAAAGGGGCAGCGCCAGGAAAGCCAGCAGCGCGAGTTCCACGTTTATCAGCAGAAGGACGACAATGCCGATCAGCACCTTGGCCAGATGGCCGATCGCTTCGACGAGCGTCGTGGTGACTTCGCTTTCCAGCAGTTGAACGTCGTCCAGGATTCGAGCCATAATCTTGCCGGTCTGCTTCCTGTCGAAGAAAGTCATTTGCAGTTTCTGAACCTTCTGGTGCAGATCGAGCCGCACGCGGTACACAAGCCGGTTGCCCACAAAAGCGATATTGTAGTTGAAAAGCCAGGTCATTCCCGCAAAAAGGAACCGCACGATCAGATAGAGGGCGAACACGGCCCAGAGCCATCTGATTTTTTCCGTGCGGCTTTTCATTGCCGCCGGACGGTCTGAATCCCACCCTCGTGGCAGCACCCGCTCAGGGTCCCGCGCAGAGCGGTCCTCCTCCGAATCCGCCGGAGTTCCTGCAGTCGTCCCGTCACCGGACGTCTCCCCGGTCAGGGGCTTGATCTGCAGGACATCGTCGACGGTTGTCTTGGTTATGAATCCAAGAACGTAGAAGTACGATCCGGATATGCCGGCGAGCCCCATAACCAGGACAACGCGAAAACGAAACGGCCGTAGATATGTCCTGACGAATCTTGCGAAATTGGAGTTCATAAAGCGTGCCCGCCGCACCGCATCCGGCGATTATCGGCCAGTATGTATCTCAGACCGCGTGATCCGCGGACGCACCGCCGGCAAACTGCTGGTCGATGAGGCTCTTGTACTTTCCGTTCGGGATTTTCACCAACGACTCGTGATTCCCGCGTTCTACGATCTCACCCCGGTCCATTACCAGGATCAGATCCGCGTTCACAACGGTTGACAGCCTGTGCGCGATAATGAAGGACGTCCGTCCCTTCAGAACGTTGGCCATCGCCTTCTGTATAAGAGCTTCGGAGAGCGAGTCCAGGGCTGACGTGGCCTCGTCCAGAATCATAATCGCCGGATCGGTCAGCACCGCCCGGGCGATGGCGAGCCGCTGCTTTTCTCCCACCGAGAGTCTGATGCCGCCATCCCCCACCGCGGTGTCGTATCCGTCCTGCGCCCGCAAGGCGAATTCGTGGATTTCGCCTACCGTCGCGGCGTCTATGATCTGCCGTTCAGTTGCCCCGGAATGGCCATAACCGAGATTCTCGCGAAGCGTCGTGTTGAAAAGCACCGAGTCCTGCAGTACCTGCCCCACCTGTTTCCGCAGGGACGTCATCCGGACGTCTCGAATATCGTGCCCGTCCACCGTGATGAAACCTTCAGTAACGTCGTAATAGCGCATCAGCAGGCTGGTCAGCGTGGACTTGCCGCATCCGGTATGGCCCACCAGCGCAACCGTCTGACCGGGATGCACGTCAAGGCAGATATCTTTCAACACGGGCTCCCCCGCCTTGTACTCAAACCAGACGTGGTCGAATACAACGTGCCCTCGAACCGGCGGTAGATCGGTGGCGTGGTCGGCGTCCCGGATTTCAACCGGATGATCCAGCACTTCATAGATTCGATCCACGGAGACCATCATCTGTTCAAATCGAATGCCGACGCTCAACAGATTCAAGATCGGCTCGAAAACACGCATTGCGTACGAAAGGAACGCCATAACCGCGCCGTACGTCATCTCTCCCTGAATGACGAAATAACAGCCCAGGCAGAAAATCAAGGTGTTGCGCAGCCCGGAGACCACCCAGAAGCCGGCGCTCGCCGACGCCCGGTGCGTCTGCGTCTGCATTGCGAACGAAAGGCCTTCTCTGGTTTCTGCCGCGAACGCCCTGTCTTCGCGTCTTTCACGCCCGTAGGACTTTACCAGCCTGACCCCGCTGAGCCTTTCCTGCAATCCCACGGACACATCGTCCATTTTCCGCCGCCACTGCCGGCTTGATACGCGAATCGGCCCGATGAAAATCCTGTAGTTGACAAGGTACAGGGGGATAAGAACGGTCATCAGCAGCGCCAGTTTCCAGTTCAGCCCATAACAGATGCTCACGGCTGCGACGACCGATACGAAATCCGTAATCACGCGCAACATCTGCATTGAGACCATCTGCCGTACCGTTGCCACGTCGCCCATCATCCGGGACATGATCTTGCCGGTACCCATTTCTTCATGGAAACCCAGAGAAAGACGGAACACATGCTCCCATAACGTCAGGCGAACCTTCATGATCAGTCGATTGGCGACGTATGAAAACGTCAGTGCGTTCACCACGCGCAGTCCGGCGGCGAGCACGGGGACGAGGATCAGCAACGCCAGGGCCGCTTCCAGCATTTCCCACCGACCCACCACGATAATCTCGTCAACGATATACATCGTAATGAGCGGCGGCGCCATTTCAAGAAACGCCAGGAGAACGATCAGGACCAGCGCGGCTGCAAGACGCGGTGCGTACGGACGCACGAATTGGAGCAACTTTTGGAAGTTCTCAGTTTTCGAACGCGGTTCCAAGGTAGATACTCCCACACTTTGTCCGGTAAGCTTCGTGATTGACCTCCGGCAATTTGACAAATATATAAACAACAATTCGGGATTTCAACCTTCGGCCGTAGATCGATGACCCGTACCTTCCGAGGGCGCTTCCTGCCGCCCGCAACGTACGGGCCGCTTTTTCTTGCATGTTTTCGAGAGTTCATTCATAATTTAGTCGACATACCCTCTTGTTCACGGCCTTCTCCCACGCTTCCGGCAGAGTACCGCTGTCCAGTGGCCTGATTTCCGCGGCCTCCTGCCATCAGTTCGTACCCCATGGACGTATCCGCACTCACCATTTCTCAAGTCCGGGAACTGCTCCGGCGTCCGGATGACATCAATGCGGCCCTTCTGGATTTGCTCGATGCCGATCCTCGCGCCGGGGTGCGCCGTCTTGCCCTCAAAGAGCGTCGCCGCCGAAAATCCGTGGTCGCCGAACGCGCGCGGCTGGAAAAAATGCAGGTTTTGGAAAAACGACTGTACGAGCGTGGCCTTCACCGTATCGCCGGTGTCGACGAAGCCGGTCGCGGGCCCCTGGCAGGTCCCGTTGTGGCCGCTGCGGTGATACTTCCCCGGGAGGCGGTGATTCCCGGCCTGAACGACTCCAAAGTACTCACCCCGGACAAGCGGTCAGGACTTTACATACGGATCACCGAAACCGCCGTCGCGCATGGCATCGGCGAAGCGTCTCCGGCGGAAATCGATCGCATCAATATCCTGCAGGCCACCTATCTCGCCATGCGTCGCGCGATCAATGGGCTTGGCGTCCCGCCCGACCGAGTTCTTGTGGACGGCGCCGGGGTACCCGGGAGCCCCTTCCCTGAATCCGCGGTGATTGACGGTGATGCCGCTTCACTCTCCATTGCGGCCGCATCGATACTCGCCAAAGTCACAAGAGACCGCAAGATGGCCGCCTTTCATAGCGAATTCCCCGAATACGGTTTCGCAGACCACAAGGGGTACGGCAGCGCGGACCACCGGCGGGCCCTCCGCATACATGGTCCCTGTCGGATCCACCGGCTGTCCTTTCGTGGCGTGCGGTACGGCTCGAGTTCCGACAACGCGTTGGAATTGCCCGGTACAGCCGGAGGCGGGACGGGCAAGGATGGACATCCGCCTCGCTCCGCGAATGCGCAATCTCAACTCTTCCGGACCGGCACAAGGGGCGAGAACGCGGCCGCGGGTACGCTAGCGAGAACGGGGTACCGGATTCTCCGTCGAAATTACCGGGCGGCTGGCGGAGAAATCGATCTGATTGTTTCCAAGGGTCGTATAATCGCGTTTGTCGAAGTGAAGACCCGCGCATCAGACGCCTTCGGTCCACCTGAAACCCGCGTAACACCTGAAAAACAGCGCCAGATCGCACGTGTCGCCCGGGCGTATCTTCAACGCCACCCTTCACACGACCTGGCGCCCCGCTTCGACGTGATCGCCGTCCACTTTCGAGGCGGTTCGCCTCGAATCCGGCATCTCGAATCCGCATTCCGGCCGGAAATCTGATAAATCTTGACATCGGGTCGACTTGTGTGTATGTTTGTCGATTTGGCTGAAAATCAAGGGCTTAACCAACTGAGACCGGAAGACAATGGCGACCGACCTCATCCCTCGTGTCAAGGGCGTCAGGGATTTCTACCCGGAAGACTGGGCTCTGCAAAAGTGGCTGGGTGAAGCGTGCATCGCGCTTGGCGCCGGCTTCGGTTACCAGGAATTCGAGGGTCCTGTCCTGGAATACCTGGACCTCTACCTGGGCAAGACGAGCGAGGAAATCGTGGGCCGGCAGACGTTCATGTTGTCCGGACGCGACGAAAAACCGCTGGTCCTTCGTCCGGAACTCACGCCGACGCTGGCGCGAATGGTTGCGGCGCGGGAAGATCGGCTTGTCTTTCCGTTGCGTTGGCAGTCATTCGGACGATTCTACCGATACGAACGCCCGCAACGCGGCAGGGGAAGGTCCTTCTTTCAATGGAACATCGACCTGCTCGGAAGCGATACGCTCCATGCCGACGTCGAAATCGTCACGATCGCCTGCGAGCTTCTGAGGACCCTCGGATTGTCACCCGATCAGGTGACCGTGAAGCTCAATGATCGAAAGGGTCTCGAATCCCACCTCATCCGCTCCATTGGCCTTCGCTCCGATCAGATCCGGCCCGTGTTCGCCATCGTAGACCGGATCGACAGGATGCCGTTCGAAAAATTCAGCGGAGGGCTTGCGGAGCTCGGCCTGGGCCCGGGGCAGATCGACGGGCTTGTCGAAGCACTGGAAAGCAAGAATCCGGGGTTTTCACCCTGGCTTGAACGTGTCGTCAGGTTGCTTGAAAAGAACGATGTCTCGGACTATGTGGAAATCGACCCCAAAATCGTGCGCGGATTCGATTATTACACCGGCATCGTCTTCGAAGCCTGGGCGACGGGTTCACTCAGGCGCGCCCTGTACGGGGGCGGGCGATACGACAATCTGACCCTGCAGGTCGGAGGCAGGAAGCCGGTACCGGGCGTCGGTTTTGCGGTTGGCGACATGGCGATTACCGAACTGCTGAGGGAATCGGATCTGCTTGGGAGCATATCCACGCCGGTCCCCGACCTGCTGGTCTCGGTCTTTTCGGAGGAAACGGCCGAATACGCCGCGGCCTTTGCGCGCATGGTCAGGTCGCAGGGTCTCGCGGTGGAACTCGGTCTGCAACCCGGTCAGCGCCTTGACAGGCAACTGAAATACGCCGACCGTAAGGGCATCCCGTTCGTCACGATCATCGGCCCTGACGAGATTCGATCAAAGACAGTGCGACTGAAGAAACTGGCAACCGGCGAACAGACCGTCCTGCCCTCGGACAACGTCTGCAGACTCGCGGAACAAATAAGGAAAACGCGTTAACGCTGAAGACGCGGGCCCGGGCAGGCCTCGCCGGCATTCTCGTACAAAGATCCGTACAACTACCGGAGCCTTGAATATGGCGGAATCCCTTGGCGGCTGGAAACGCACGCACTCCTGCGGCGACCTGCGCGCCCGTGATATAGGCAGACAGGTCACCCTGATGGGGTGGGTCTCCAAGCGCAGGGATCACGGCGGCGTGATTTTTGCCGACCTGCGCGACCGGGACGGGCTGACGCAGGTCGTGTTTCGGCCGGATCTGAATCCCGAAATACACCTGAAGGCGGAAGCCATACGGAATGAGTTCGTTCTGGCGATCAAAGGAAGGGTGGAATCCCGGCCCGAAGGCATGGCCAACCCCAACCTGCCCACGGGCGAAATCGACGTCGAGGCGTCCGAACTGAGAATTCTGAATGAGTCGGAAACACCTCCCTTTCTCATCGAGGCGGATTCGGATGCCAACGAAGAGATCAGGCTCCGCCACCGTTACCTCGACCTTCGCCGCCCGGACCTGCAGGCCGACATCCTGCTGAGGCACCGCGTATCGCAGGCGACGCGAAAATTCCTTTCGGACGACGGCTTCATCGAAGTTGAAACCCCGTTTCTGATGAAAAGCACTCCGGAAGGAGCCCGTGACTATCTGGTTCCCAGCCGGATCAATCCGGGCTACTTCTACGCTCTGCCGCAATCGCCGCAAACATACAAGCAGTTGATCATGGTGGCCGGATTCGACCGGTATTTTCAAATTGTGCGCTGCTTCCGGGACGAAGACCTGCGTGGTGACCGGCAGCCGGAATTTACGCAAATCGATATCGAGATGTCGTTCGTCAACGAAGAAGACGTAATGGAAGCGGCCGAGCGGCTCACCGCCGGCCTTTTCAGGGCGATCCTGGATATCGACCTGCCTCGACCCTTTCCCCGCCTCACTCACAAGGAAGCGATCGACACCTACGGATCCGACAAACCGGACACCCGGTTCGGTTTTGAAATTGTCGACCTGGCGGCTGCGGCCGAAGCCTCCGACTTCCAGGTGTTCAAACGGGTACTTGCCGACAACGGCCAGGTTCGCGGAATCAACGCAAAGGGATGCGGCACGTTCTCGCGCAAACAGATAGACGATCTGGGCGTCTATGCCGGCGAATTCGGCGCCAGGGGACTCGCGTGGATCAGGGTGACCGACCGCGGTTTGGAATCGGCCATCGTTAAATTCTTCCCTGAACACGCGCAAACCCTCCTGAAGCAGGCCCTGAAGGCCGAACCGGGTGACCTTCTGCTGTTCGCGGCCGACCAGCCGGCGGTTGTGGCGGAGGTGCTCGGCAACCTTCGCCTGAAACTGGGGGATCAGCTGAATCTGCTGGATCGCGATCGTTACAGCTTCGGCTGGGTTACGCATTTCCCGCTGGTGGAATGGGACCCGCGTGAGAAACGCTATGCGGCGTGCCACCATCCCTTCACCTCGCCGCTGGACGAGGACATCGGAAAAATGGACTCAGACCCTCCGGGCGTGCGGGCGCGGGCGTACGACCTCGTGCTGAACGGGAACGAGATTGCCGGAGGCAGCATTCGAATCCACCGAAGGGAAATTCAACAAAAAATGTTCGACCTTCTGGACATCTCTCCTGCCGAGGCGAAGGAAAAGTTCGGTTTTCTCCTGGATGCGTTCCGGTACGGAGCGCCTCCCCACGGCGGGATCGCTTTCGGTTACGATCGTCTGGTTGCCCTGATGGCGGGGCGGGACTATATTCGCGACGTGATCGCCTTTCCCAAAACCAACAATGCCGCATCCTTGATGGACGGCGCTCCGTCGGCGGTCGACGCGGAGCAGTTGAGAGAACTCGGAATCCGGTTGTCGCGCGGTGAATCGAACCGTCCCTGACCCCGATATTTGCTTGTTTCTGCAAGCGTTCATGTGGATTTTTTTCTTGACTTCAGCCCATTCATGTAGTAATTTGATGGCATAAATGTAGCCCCGTCAGACGGTGATTTCACGCCTGTTTTTCTCGCGTAAACGTCAGTCGCCGTTTTCAGTTTGTCTGTCAATTCATCGTGGTTTCAACGCATGAACACGTGTCCCCAAGGAGACATCGATGGCAAAGCGTAATCTGATGGATCGTTTTACGGGATTTGGCGTCGTGCTTGCGCTGTTCCTGCTTCCCCTTCTGTCGGGATGTCATGTCATGGCATCCGAAGAAGACCTTCAGATGCTGGAGGAGGCGCGGAACAACGCGCGAGCGGCCGAAGCGGATTTGAACGCCTGTCGGCAGAAGCGAGCTGAACTTGAACGCACACTGGCCGAAAAGAAACAGGAACTTCAAAGACTGACCGCCGATAGGGACGCAGTGCAGAACGCCATGAATCCGTAATGGAAAGGAGTTTCCAGTGAAGAATCGTAAACACATCGGGTTTTCGCTTGTCTGCACCGCGCTGGCGATTTCTCTGGTTCCGCTGGCCGCTTTCGCCCAGTCGAGCAACGGAATGACGTACGAAGAATATGAAATGCAGCTTGCGAGCGTGCGGCAGGAGACCCAGGAGATCAAACAGAAAACGCAGGAATGTAAGGACGCGGGAGACAAGGTCGCACAGCAGATCGCCGACGTGGACGCCCAGATCTCAAGTACCATGCAGGAGATCCTGGATCTGGTCGGCTGTCCCGATCAGGCCTGCATCGACGCTTACATGGCCGCGCTGGATCGTGTCGAGGGCCAGTTGAGGGCCCTGATGAATCTTCCCGATGCCGATCTCTTCGACCAGCGGGATCACTTCGATGCAATTTCGGAAGAGGTCGAGGGACTCAAGCAGAACAAGATCCGCCATCTTCCCAAAGCGAGTATGAAGCTCAAAAGCATCGTGCAACTGGTTGAGAGAATCGCCGCACGGATGCCTGCGAAGAAGATCAAGGACTATACGGTCCTTCGCAACGACAATCTCTGGAACATCGCCAAGAGCGAGGACATTTACGACAATGCGTACCTCTGGCCCCGGATCTATCTCGAAAACCGGGACAAGATCAGGCATCCGGACCTCATCTATCCGGATTGGGTGCTGCAGATTCCATTTGGCGTAGACAGAGGCCAGCACCTTGTCCTTCAGGGCCATACACTTACAAGTATTGCCGGCATGATCTACAACGACGCGACGAAATGGCACCGCATTTATCGGGCGAACAAATCGCAGATCCGGGATCCAAACCTGATCTTCCCGGCACAGGTCATAGACGTACCGGAAGACTGAAAGATTTCAGGATCCCACGGCTCCGAACCGCGGAGATTTGCGTCCTCGAAAAATGGAAAGCGACTCACACCACGAATAAGACATCTGAAAAGCTCTCGTTCCCGGAGTCTGGCCGGGACGAGAGCTTTTTTTATTTGTGAAAAGACCTGACCTATTGAGAAATCCAACCTCATCTCATCAACTGTCCATTCAGGGCGTTGATCCCCTCACATTGTACGGGCACAACGACGTGAACCTTCTGGCGCTCGAAGCCAGATACGGCGTCCACGTTACTGCCCGCGGCGAAACCGTCACGATTACCGGCCCCGCGTACAAAGTCCGGCATGTTTCCGGACTTCTCGAGGAGATGGTCTCGTGCCTGCGGCGTGGCGACGCGCCGGAACTGGCAGACGGGTCGAGGGAGACGGATCACGACAACGGGCCATCGGGAGCAAAAAAGACCGTATTGGCCACCCAGAAATGCGTGATTCGGCCCCGTTCGGACGCTCAACGGCAATATGTAACGGGAATAGAGAAATTCGACATCGTTTTCGGGATCGGACCCGCAGGTACCGGCAAGACCTACCTTGCCGTCGCCTGCGCCGCCGCGGCCCTGAAGCGCAAGGAGGTGTCGAGGATCATCCTGACCCGTCCCGCGGTGGAGGCCGGAGAAAACCTGGGTTTCCTGCCAGGTGACATCCAGGACAAGGTCGATCCCTACCTGCGCCCGCTGTACGACGCACTGCGGGACATGATTCCCGGCGAACAGATGCAACACCTGCTCGAAAACCGGACACTTGAAATTGCGCCGCTGGCATTTATGCGGGGACGAACGCTCAATAACGCATTCGTCATTCTGGATGAAGCCCAGAATACGACCATCAGCCAGATGAAGATGTTTCTCACGAGGTTGGGCGCCAATTCCAGGGCGGTTGTCAATGGCGACGTCACGCAGATCGACCTGCCGCCCGACGAATTGTCCGGACTTGTGCATGTTCATCAGATACTCTCGCATATCGAGGCCGTACGGTTTGTGCAATTCACGGAGAAGGACGTCGTACGCCACGCACTGGTCCGAAAGATCATCTCCGCATACGACCGGTACGAGAGTGAACAGAGGCTTCGGTCGGCGGATGGACCCGACCTGAACAACGGCGCTGAAGCGGACGGGTTGTAAATGCAAGGGAAATTCGCTTTATGATGCGGAGTCTTCGACGAATGCTCGTGAATACAGGACTCGTGGAATCGGGCGCCGCCGACGGTGAGCGCGGTGAGCCATCCCGGCGCAGACTCCGGCTGCGCCCGAGGGTTCTGTTGCGCATTGGGCTCCTTTTCACTCTGGTGGCCCTGCTGACCTATTTTTTCCCGATTGCCAGAACGGACTACGAACACGGCGCCTTCAGTGAGGGTACAATCGCGCCCTATGAAGTCATCGCTCCCGAAAACTTCAAGGTGCTCAAGAACGAAACCGAATACGCCCGGGAAGTTGAGGCTGCACGAAACGACGTTCTTCCGGTTGTGATCTTGAATGCGGAGGTGTCGGCAGACCGGCAGCTCGCCCTCGACCGATTCCTGGAAGATTTGAATCGGGTGAGCGTCCTGGCAATTCCGGATTCCGCTGTTTATCACCTCCAACAAGCCCACTCGGAAATTGGCTCGGTGTCTCAGGTGAGCCTGCGCTTTCTGATCAACCAGGCTGCCAACTACCC
>CAZKDZ010000174.1:0-5160 GCA_964551635.1 uncultured bacterium
GGACATGGGAGCGGCGCTGGGTGAAGCGGTTGGGTGGGCGGGTCACGGGCATCCGGTTCCCCGGGTCCGACCAGCGCGTGATCGCGGGTACGAGCCAGGGATTCCTGCTCTGTTACGATCTGGACGGGAACCGGATCTGGCGCCGGCTTTTCGAGCAGGGCATCCGTCACCTGGCGCCCATTGGTAACGAAACACTCGTGATCGACGATCAGGGCAATCTCAGCGCGGCCGCAACATCCGGATACTTCCGAACGCTGGGCCGGCTGCCGGCCCCGTGTTCGATTGCCGAACCGGACGGCGAGAACGTACTCCTGGCGTGCGGCAGCGAAATCTGGCGAGTCGCCGCAGGACCTGGTGAATCCCAGTAGCCGCTGCACCGGACACGAACGCCTTGTGCCTGAAAGCAATCTGCCCCCGCTCCCGGGAACCCCAGCCACACCCGTCCCAGGTCGGTTTCCGTCCTGGACAGGTGTGATCTCAAAACGAACACCAAAACAGTTGTCATCCCCCGTATGGGGCACCCAACGTGATGAAAATCGTTGCATAGTCAGGCCGACGTGCAGAATTCTGGTTTTGGGCCTCTTGTGGCAATTGATCTCAGCCACGGATTTTTCGTTGTTTCGTCTATTCACGTTATTCGTGATACGAGAATACGAGTAAACGAGTAAACGAGAAAACCAGAAGACGGATGATGTATTCCCGCTCTTTCGTAATCTCGTAGTTTCGCCGTTTCGTAGTCTCGTCTATTCGTAGTCTCGCCTTTCGCCGTTTCGTAGTCTCGTAGTCTCGTCAATTCGTAGTTTCGCCTTTCGCAGTCTCATTTCTTCGCAGTTTATCCTGTTATTTTCCAAGCAGCATCCGCAAAAACAGGGAGGAGCCCATGGACGACTATGAGCGATATCATTTCGACGTGAACGGTTATATCGTGGTCGAGGATATCCTGACAACCGACGAGGTGGCGGCTCTGAACGAGGCGATCGACCACAACCCGGACCAGGTCCACATCCGGAAGGGCGAGCTGCTGTTGTCCGGCGCCGCCAGGCAGCACGGGGGCAAGGCCGCGCCCCTGTTGAAGGGTTCCCACGGACGGGGGGATATCATGAATATCCTGAACTGGCCCAAACCCTGGTGCCAGCCCTTCAGGGACCTGTTGACCCACCCGCGGACGATGCGCTACATGCTGGAATTGATCGGCGACGGGTTCCGCTACGGAAACGCGAACGGGATCAGCATGACTGCCGGCGCCGAAGGGTTCCTGTTTCACGGCGGCGGTACGCCCAGGGGTCCGTACTATTACGATTTTCAGGACGGACGGATGTGGAACGGGCTGATGGCGGTCTGCTACCAGCTTACGGATATCAACCCGGGGGACGGGGGATTCGCCTGCATTCCCGGGAGCCACAGGGCGAACTATCCCTGCCCGAATGACGTGCGGCGGCTGGATACCCACCCGGAGTGGTTCAGGCATCTCCCGATGAAGGCGGGCTCGGCGCTGATCTTCACCGAAGCGCTCACCCACGGCACATTTCCCTGGACGGCGTCGCACGAGCGCCGAACGCTGCTTTATCGATACGGCGCAGGTGATATGGTGTTCGGGTCAGGGCCGGCTATCCACCCGGACGGGTATGAGTCCTTCAAGGATGAACTGACGCCGCTGCAGCTCGCATTGATGAAGCCGCCCTTCGCCAGCAGACGGCCGAGCCTCGTGCCGCTGATCGAAGAAGAGGAAACGCGCCTGGCGCGTGCGGCTGGAGGTTCCGCCTGAGTCTCGCCGCGGACATCATTTGGAGACGGGAATGCTGCTTGCGACTGAAACAGCCCTTGCGTCCATGGAGCTGTTCGTTTCATTAGCGACCCTCGCCTTACCCTGCCTGGGCGCGGTGTTCTACCTGGCGCCGGATGGCGACGACTCGGGTTCGGGCGGGAGCGGGTCTCCATGGCGAAACATCGATCGCGCGAATGCCGGCGCGGGGGCGGGGGACACCGTGGTTTTTCTGCCGGGGACCTACCACGGTACGATCGCGCCGGAGTCCTCTGGAGCGCCGGATGCGCCCATACGATTCCGGTCGGTTGCCAGGCACGCCGCGGTGCTGGCGGGTGGAGGAGAGAATCGGTTGGCCGTGGACCTTCAGCGGAAGCGGGACATCAGCATTGAAGACATCCGGTTTGCGCCCGGCGACGGGCGGTGGATGCGTGCGGATGAATGCCACGGGGTTTCCGTAACGGGTTGTTATTTGGAGAAAGCCGGTGACCCGACGCCGTTCGTGTTGACCGGATGCACGCACGTGAGCCTCATCGACAACGTGTTTCGCAAGGACCGCGTCGGCGGCAATATGTGCCAGGTAATCGAGTGCACGTACGTGCTGATCGAGGGAAACGCGTTCGCGCGGGTCGGGCACTGCCCGCTGCAGATTTCCATGACGAACAATCTGGTGGTACGGTCGAACTGCTTTCACAACCCCTGGGGGCGTAACTATGAATTCTGGGCTTCGGGAAGGGCCCTGGTGGAAGGGAACATCGTTACCGAAGCGCTCGATAGCGCGCATTCGGCCGACAGCCGTGCGAAGAACCTGTTGATCGACGGTATCATCCGCTTCAACCGGGTCTACGGCAACCGGCATACGCCGCTCAACTCATCGAGTTACGTGCCGGTCAATTACCACGTACGTGATCCGTTCCGCTTCGTCAATTCCCGGGTGTACCACAATACGATCGCGGACAACCTCGGGTACGGGTTCGAACTTACCGGGATCAACGTAAGCTCGAACGTTTTCGTCAACAATATCTTCTTCCGGAATGACAAGTACGGGGGTGGCGTCCAGATCGCGAGGGGCGCCGGAATCGCGGGTGACAACCTGTTTCTGAACAACGTGTTCCGGGGCACGGATGCCGGACAGCGCGTGGTGCGGTATGGAGACCGGTTTCTGACGGTGGACGAAGCCAACAGGGACTCGGTGGTCCGGGGACACTGGCGGGAATTCGAGGATAACCTCGACGTGGATCCCGGCTTCGTGGATCCGGCAAACCGCGATTTTCGCCTGCGCCCGAACAGTCCGTGCATCGACGCGGGACGCGCGATGACGCGGACGAGACGTGCCGGGCGGGGCGGGGAAGTACCCGTCGACGACGGCGGATACTTCTACGACGGGTTCGGCATCGAAGGCGAGAAGGGAGACCGGATCGCCATAGGGCAAGGCGATCGGACCGCCCGCATCGACAAAGTTCTGCTCAACTATTACCAACCCGACGTGCTCGTTCTGGACAGGGAGATGGAATGGGAGGCCGGTGATCCGGTAAGCCTGCCCTGGTCGGGCGCGGCGCCGGATATCGGCGCATATCAGCGAACATCGGGAGATCTCGCGGGTCTGATCGCGAGGGCCGAGCCGGTCAGGGCGGAACCCGGGGATGAAGTCAGGTTTCACGTCGAGCCGGCGGGAAAGGACATCGCTTCTGTCTGGTGGGACTTCGGCGACGGCGACTCGATGGAGGCGCGCGAAGCCGTTCACGCGTATTCGGATCCCGGCCAATATCCGTCTCGGGTCCGCGTGAGGTCCGCGGACGGCGACGAGGACGTGGACGTGGCGTTTGTCAAGGTGGAACAGCCGGTGGATCCTGCCGCGCCGATGCTCGTGGTCGATTTCGAAGAAGAGACAACGCTGGATTGGGGGTACCTGTTCAAGATCTACCGCGGAAACCGGCTGACAGGCCACAGCTTTGTTACCGGTGGTTTCGAGGGGAGCAGGTGCGTTCGACTCTTCGCGGAGTCGGACGGTTCCGACCTGGGCTGCAGTCTCGCTCCCGGAGAATGGGATATCGACGCCTACCCGTTCATCCGGTTTGCCTATCGGATACCCGAGGGGGTCCCGGTGGGTCTGTGGCTCCAGGCATTTCCCGCCGAAGCATACGGGGAGGGGGTTGTCGTTGTCGGGGGGACGTCGTCTCGCGATTGCGGTCCATACCCGGACACGAACGCATGCGCGTTACTGGATGACGGCCAATGGCATATTGCGGAACTGGATGCACGGGCGATTCGCGAACACATCGAGGAAGTCCGTCATTTGCGGCGGTTCAGGTTCTATACACACGGGAACGCAAGAGAAGGACAGCACTTCTGGTTCGACGAGTTTGCGATTCTACCGGCTGAGGCATAACGTCTCCTGTCAAAGCATGGAACAATACACGTATGGATCGATCCGGGGCGAAATCCCTTTCGGTTGAGCAGCACTCGAAGTCAAAAGAAGGGATCACCCTCCGGGCAGTGGTCATCGGCGTACTGGCCGTGGTGGCGATCAACCTCTGGGTGACCTACGCGGAAACGGTCGTACGTTCCTCCCGGCTCAACCTGAGTTTCTTTCAGCTGACGCTGCTGAGTATCTTCATCGCCCTGGTGGGCGGCGTGAATCCCCTGCTCCGGCGGATACGGCCGCGCGCCGTTCTGTCCCCTTCCGAGCTGTTGACGGTTGCGGCGATCGGGATGGTGGGCTCGGTGGTGCCGACTTCCGGGGTCACCGGGTTCCTGGTGGGCGTAATCGGGAGCCCGATCTATTTCGCAACGCCGGAGAACGGGTGGGCGGAATACTACCACCCGCATCTCAAGGCGTGGATGGTCCCGTCCGACGGGGATGCGCTCCGGGCGTTCTTCGAGGGCGGCACGGCAGGGGGTGACGCCTGGAAGGCGTGGCTGGCGCCGCTGGCGTGGTGGGGCAGCCTGGTCGCGGCGCTCCTGGTCGGTTCGGCCTGCGCGATGGTCATTCTGCGCAGGCAGTGGGCCGAGAACGAAAAGCTGGTCTATCCTCTTGCCGCCGTGCCGATGGAAATGGCGGAAGGCGCGTCGTCACGGAGTGCGCTTCCGGACTTCATGAAGGGCCGGCTCTTCTGGTTCGGGGCCGCATTCGCATTCGCGCTGTTCGCGTGGCACGCCACCTCCTGGTTCTTTCACGGGATGCCCGGCATCCGGTTCTTTCCCCACGCGGGCTACTTTCGCTTCACCCGCTATTCCCCGGGCGTCTACATCCAGCCCCTGCAGTTCTATACCATCGGGTTTGCGTATTTCGCCAACCTGCAGGTGCTGTTCAGCGTCTGGTTCTTTTTCCTGGTGCACGTGGTTGAGGGCGGCATCTTCAACCGCCTGGGGTATCAGATCGAGCGCTCCACCGATAC
>CAZKDZ010000175.1:0-5862 GCA_964551635.1 uncultured bacterium
CCTACGGCGTGTTCCTTTTGAAGCGACCAAAAGGAACCAAAAGTCGCCGCTGGGCGCGGGGCCTGCCATATGCATAGCACGAATACCCTCGCGGGATGCACCGAATCGATTGCCCTGCCAGCCACAAAAGAAGAACCATCTCCAGTGTGGGACGGTATCGCGCGCTTTGCTCTGGAAGCGCTCTGGAATGCAGTCGCGTCAGGAATCTTACTGGCCTGCCGAGTAAGAGCAGCAATCAGCCGCCAACTTAAGGCGAAAGGCGGCACCAGCACAAAACCGAGCGGTGGACATTCTCTATCAGAAAAACCACCGACCGCACGGTGGAGGAGTGGGGGGTTTTTCCGTGCTAATCCGTCCAGCACGCGAAGTATTGGGACACCTGAGGGGCACTTAGGCCACCCAATTTCCATTTTCGCCACTGAGGTGATTCACGGAAAAACCGGCCCCCTGCCGAAGGGCGCGCTTCTTTTTGGTCCTTTTTCTTACGCGCATAAGAAAAAGGACGTAAAAAGTTAATAATAAAAGATTTAGGTTGCAAATTACATCGTCCAGAAGCGAGACCATTCAATCTTGATGCCTCAATCTGTGCCTCCAAATACTCCATTCCGTATCCCGAAGATATTCTTCGGATCCATGGCGTTTTTCGCCTGACGCATCACCTGGATGCTGTTATCGCTCTGGATCTGAGGCAGGAAATCCCGTCGCACCTTGCCGACGCCATGGTGGTGCGACAACGACCCCCCGTTATCCAGTATGACCTGGCGCAACTGGTGTTCGATCGCGTGAAACGTCCGGCCGGGTTGTTCCAGTCCCTTGCCGTAGATTCCCATGGTAAAATAGATGCAGACGCCCGTATGGTAGGTCTGCGTCACCCTGTACGAGAGATAGGGTTTGCCGGGAACGCCGTGCCTTTCGGCCTGGTCGACCAGTTCGCCGGATACCGCATCGCACACCTGGTGGATCCGGTCCCACGGCACCGACGTTTCGAAGGTTTCCCCCAGAATTCCGTACTGATTCAGGAAGTCCCGGATATAGGCGATGCCGAACGTGAGCGAGTATCCTCTCTTGCCGTTGCCGGCGCCCGCGCTCTTCGCGCCGTATTTTTTCGCCAGGCTGAAGATCGTCCGTTCCTGCTGGCCGACCTCGTCGCGCGTGCCCTCCATCACGATGGTGCATGCCGCCATCTTCATCGGATCGAAACCCAGCAGCTTCAGCAGGACGAACTTCTGAATCCGGTCCTTGATGCCCTTCAGAAATGTCGGCGCCGGTTTCAGCGCCTGGCCGAACCGGAATTCGTTGTTGTTGACCAGGCGGATACTGGCGGGCAGCATTCCGGTCTGCCGGAGCGCCTTCAGGTACGCGACGCCCTTCTCGAATGCCGGAAACACAAGCGCGCCGTACCTGCGTGTCTCCGGGATCGGATGGATCTTGATCACCGCCGTGGTGATGATTCCGAAATTGCCTTCACTGCCGAACAGCAGGCCCCTGGGTTGAACGCCCGTGGAATTCCGGGGCGTCACAGCTCGCGTCGCGATCTCCCCGGTGGGCGTCACCAGCGTCGCCTCGAGTACGATGTCTTCGATATTGCCGTAACGGTTCTTCTTCATCCCGCTCGCGTTGGTGGAGATCCACCCGCCCATCGTGGAGAGTTCCACGCTGTCGGGATCGTGCCCCGACGTATACCCCCGCTCTCCCAGCGCCCGCTCCATTGCCTTCCCCGAAATGCCCGATTCGACGCATGCATGGAGATTGGCCTCGTCAATCCACAGCACCCGGTCCATTCGCCGCATATCCACGGAAACGATCGTGCGCCGCTCGTCCGGCGGGCACGCCAGCGCCCCGCTCACGTTCGTCCCTCCGCCATAGGGCACCAGACAGACGTCGTGCGCATTGGCCAGGTCGATGATGTCCTTGACATCGGCCTCTTTCTCAGGATAAAACACCATATCGACCAGACGCGGCAGCGAGTCCCCGTACATCACGCGATATACTTCCTCAACGCTCAGTTGTCCGTGGCTGTGCACCAGCCTCGTCTTAGGATCGAATGATACCTGTCCCTCGCCGAACCGTTCGTTCACCGCGTTGCCGAATGCGGCGTTGAGATTCGGCTCGGGCGCCTCGACGTCCTCGCGTTCCGCGTACGAATCTTCCCTCCGGATTGGCGTCCCCAGCACGTCCTCGACAAAGGCGACCAGAAACGGCATCCGGTAGCCCGAAATCGGGTACCGGTTCCCGGTTACTTTCACCGTCCGTTCATCCACAAACTCGAACCGCGTATCCGTATATCCCCACTTGTGGGGGAACCGTTCCCCTTCCGAGTGATCGAAGAAATCGTCCGGTTCGTTCCCGGACCGCCTCCGGTTCGACAGGTGCGCGAACACCAGGACAACCGCTACGGCAACCGCTGCTATTCCCCAGTCAGGCATAACGCACTCCCGTTTAGAAGCTGTCTTAAAAATCCCAGCGGTCTTCGCGCGGCTGCAAAAGCGCCGGTCGGCGTTGGGCAAATCCACCCGTATAGAAAAATATGGGCGGATTCTCCCGCCTTGACCGCCACTTTTTCGCTCGCGCTCGGGAACTCACCGGTAATTTTAAAACAGCTTCTTACCACAAACTGCCGTACCATATTCGAATGCGGCCAGGCAACTCAAAGATGGCTAACCCGGATCGTCACGGGCCGACGCATCACTCCGAGGGTTCCGGATTCAGCAGATTGGAAATATGAACCGCCTGAAGCAGGTTGGCGGCTTCCAGCTGAATTCGCAGCGACCGGCGGCGGGGCAGCAACGTGGTCTCGCCCGGAATAGGAGGCAGGATCACCGCCTCGATCACACCCGGATTGATATTCAGATTGCGCGCCGGGCACTTCGGCCACAGCGCGTGGCTGCCGCGAAAGACGATGGGAATCATCACTACGTCCGCGGGGAGTTTCGCGAACAGCGCGTGCTGGAGCGGGAACAGTTGAACGTCGAACGAAGCCGTTGTGCCCATCGGATAGATCACGCCGGGGCGGCGTTCCATCTCCTGCAGAATGCGTGGAATCGTATGGGATGAGATGTCCACGCTGTCCCTGGTGATGAAGCCGTCGACGGTCTCGAACATCCTGTCGAATTTGTCCGGTGACATCCCGAAGATGCTGATCTCCCGGGATCCAATCTTCACCGAGGTTGACTTCGCCAGTCCCGTGCGGGCCAGTTGAACCACCGGCCGGGAACGGTCCCATCCCATTGCATCCAGAAACACCGGGTCGTTGAAAACCGAAAACACCACGAAATGCTCCAGCATGCTCTGATGCGAAGGCAGGAACAGAATCCTCTGGCCGCCATCGGAAAGGCCCATTTCCCTGACCAGCGTCCGGAACATCGGATCAATCGTCACGTCCAGCCGGATGCCGAACGCATTCATGGTGTCGCGGGACCAATCCAGCCAGACTTCCCACGCGCGTTCGTGCCTTTGTGGCGGCGAGAGGTCCTCTTCGGCGATCCGCCGCCGGCGCGTACCCACCCGCCAGCAGCGCCTCGCCCACCGCAACATCCTCAATTTGCGCTGCAGGGACGTCAGTTCCTCCGTTGCGCCCACATGAGCATAGTCCAGAAATCGACCCGTATGAGAGCCGGCCAGCAACGGAGGGAGCGCCACTTCGGTCAATCCGTCCCCGTCGCGAACCGACGAATTCAGCGTATCCACAATCCGGACGCTCAGATCGATCATGTCCCGCGTCAGATAACTGTACGGCTGCCCGTACCAGTAGTTCTCGGGCCTCAACCGGGCGGGGTCCTCACGGTGCGCCGCGAGAAACTCCACGAGCATACTCCGGCACAGGTCCACATCCACCCTCAGAGCCGCCGTGCGCTCCGTGTCCGGATCATCGATCTGAACCAGCCGGACGTCGGCGTCCGCGACCACCTTCCAGACGGAACTGCCGAACCATCCCAGGTTATTGTACGTGTTGTAGCGCGTGGCAAGGAGTTCTCCCGCGGCAATCAGGTGCAACGTCCGCTGCGCCACGTCTTCCAGGAGTTCCCGGAGGGTTCCGTTCCATGTATCGCCATTCACCTCGCAGGCGTATTCGACCCGCCATCGCGGGTCCTCGTCCGCGGCAACGCTGGGCAGGGCTTCCGCAACGGCGCTGGCGTGAGACAGCGGCACACGCGAGATCCTCGCCTGTGCCAGCGCCGTCTCGGCCAGGTCCGGCGAGAAATCGTCCCCTTTTGCCAGCGCCTCAACGTATAGCGACTGGTACAGTTTCAGGAAATCCTGGCCCGTTCCGGCGCCGCTACCGACGAACTCGTCCCGCAGACGCAGGTAAATCCGGTTCCCCTCGTGGTACGCCGGCGTAAGCCCGACGAAGTGGTCGTGGGCCTCCTTCAGCCTCCGGTCCCGCAGCGCCGGAACACCTCTATAGATCGCGTCCACGATTCGCGCGCGCTTACGCAGCCCTTCCAGGCCGATCTGATCCGCGGGGCCGGGCGGCCAAGCCAGCGCCCCGGCCGTCCAGCCCTCGAAATAACCCTCGGGCTGAACCGCTTCGATCAACTCCGAGGCGGCCTGATCGTACGCTGCGCGCAGTCTGTCCGGATCCTGCAACAGCATCTGGTGCACCGGGACCGTCCTGTTTCGATCCATTCGAAACCCCAACGCGTGAACTTTCGACCGATGGCAATCCTGAAGTGATGGCGGTCAATCGGCCTCGGCTGTCATCGCGGAAACCGCCCCGTCCCCCTCTTTCAACACATGGTGTTTCAATCCCGGAATGTGGATCTCCTGGATATATTCCTGCCAGTCGATGCGCGTCACGTCGAAGTTGAATACCTTCCGGTCCTCGGGATTCAGCGCCTCGAACAGCCGGCGGGTATTCTCCGTTTCGAACTCGCAATCGAGATGGGTGTATCCGCAATAGGTATCGACCAGGGACTCGAGCCGCTCCAGCACGGCTTCCATACCGGACACCCTGCGCCTGTACCGTGAAACCCATCGGGCGGGCAGATAGTCCACGGCCGCCTTCAACAGGCTCAGAGGTAGCTTGTACTTCAGCGCGACCAGACAACGGAACCGCCGCTGGCTGATGAACTGCCAGGGCCTGACGTCGATGGGCCGCCCGGCCCGGTCCCGCATGGGCGAAGATTTGAAATAGCCGTATACCAGTTCGACCATTTCGCTGGCCCGCACCGGGTTCTGTGAGCCCGAGGCCACGTGGTAGACCTTCATCTCTCCGGACCCGTGTACCTGCGGAAGAACCGCGATTACGGCGTTGCTCAGGATGTCCACGGGTATGATATCCAGCACAATCCCGGGATCGATCGGGAAATTCGAAAGCCGGCCCTTGCCGTAGTGGACGATCAGCGGATCGGCGACTTTCAGATCCTCCACCCAGCCCGGTTCCGGGTCTTCGAGGCTGCTCTCCACGATCGCCGGCCGGACGATGGCCGTCGGAAGGGCTCCCCGCAGTTTCACGACCAACTGTTCGCCCATCGCCTTGGTGAGGGTGTAGCTGTCGTTCCAGCCGTGACGCCTCGCACGCCGCATCCCTTCGTCCACCATCTGCTTCCGGATCCAGCGCTGGCGAAGCGCTTCCACCTGGTGGGCCTTCCGGTAGTCGGTCACGCGTTTTCCGCGGTCCTGCCGCCTGAGCTGCTTCAGGAACGCCGCCTCGAGGCCGGGCTCCCCGGATGCCTCCTCGACCTCCCGGGTGAAGGCCCGGATAGCGTCAATCTCGCCCTGAAGGTCGAACCCGGCGGCGCTTCCGTTGATGAGGTCGGAAACGCTCCTGTCCTGGGGAATCGGCGCTTCGGGTATCCGGCCGGTGCGCTTTCCGCTCACGTACGCGGTTGATACATGAACGAGCGCGGCTTTCCGGCAGGC
>CAZKDZ010000176.1:0-6417 GCA_964551635.1 uncultured bacterium
CTTCATCGGGGGTTGACTTGAGGCCCTTTCGGAGGGACGCTCGATGGGACGGGTCCGCTCCCCTTTCGAGGAGCACGACGGCCATTCTGTCCTCCTTCCTGCCTTTCTTGATGACACAGTTGAACAGCGGGGTGTGCCCACCAACGCCGTCGGCATCGATATCGGCTGCTGCGTTCGGATCCGCGCCGTTGTCGATAACCCAATCGAAGATCTCATCCTCGTCGAATTCTATAGCCATGTGCAGGAGCGTTGTCCCATCCAGCGGTGTACCGTGGAGACCGGTGTCGTCGCCCACACGGAAGTCTGAAGGATAGATATCGTCATACCGGAATCTACGGGAAACAAGCTCGGGGTCCCTGTCCAGATGACGCTCCAGCAAATCGATCCGCCCAAAATGGAAGGCCATAGCGGGGGTGTCCGGAAATTCCACACCACTTTCGGCCAGAATTTTCAGACACTCATGTTTTCCGACCGGGCTGCGGCTGTACGTCTCAAGGACCATCGCGGCCGGCGCGGAAAAATCTCCATCTGCGTCGCAAAGTTCGCCGCCGAGATCCAGAACCATCTGCAGTCCCTTGCTGTTCAGGGTTTCACAGGCTCCCATCGCAACCCCGCGCTCTACCCTTGCGCCTTTCTTTACGAGCGCTCGAACGGTATCGGCATTTCCCTGAAGGATGGCGCGCCCGAAGGCGTGTTGAATCTCCGGACTACCCAGGTCCGCCAGCATTTCTACAATCTCGGTCTTGCCCAATTCAGCAGCAAAGCCCATCGCAGCGCCCCAGTGTGATCCGCGCCCCCGAGCCCCTTCTGTCAGGAGTTCGGGGTGCTTTTTGACCAGATCGCGTACGGTTTCCAGGTCATTCCGAGACACAGCGGCGCACAGTCTGGCCGCAATCAGCATTCTGGGCCAGCTTGGGTATCGATATGAGCGCGCGAGCACGAGTTGTGCATCGGCCAGCCTGACGCTTTGGGCGGAAACGTCTCGTGGATGCAGACCCTCAAATGCGGATATCGCCTCGGGATCGCCCGATCGATAGGCGTCCAGAAGCGATTTTGCCTGCTTCCTGAGGTTCTCGATGCTGGGTCTGACGGGAAGACTTGGACGGCGGGGCATAGCAGCCTCCTCTCGCAGAGTCGCCCGGCGTCCGCATCTTCGGGCAGAAAGAAGGTGCTATCGGAATTTCAGGATTGGCGAGGTGGGTGGGCTTAGCCCTTTCCGCGGACCGGAGGCTCCCTGTCGAGCACGCCAGCTAAAATAACCATAACCGGGTGCCAGGGCAAGCCGAGTCTCCGGGTTATTCTCTCAGGGAGTTTGTACGTACGATGTTCCGGTAGCTTCGAGATCAACCGGGTCTCGATGGAGTTCTATCGATTGCTGCCATCAGGCGCCTCGAAAGCACTCCAGGGCCTGTCGGAATCACCGCCGTGCGAAGTCAGGTGAGGACGATGCGGAGTTGCTTGCCCAGAACTCGAGCGGCGCGGTCCAATGTACGCAACGTTACGGAGGGATTGGACGAGTCGAGCAGCCGGTCCAGCGCCGAACGACTGGTTTGCATGCGCCTTGCCATCGCCGACTTGGACAGCTTGTTCTCCTCCATGAACTGACTCAACTGATACGCAATGACGCGTTTCGTTGCTGTGGCCTCCGCTTCACCGAGAAGGCCTTCTTCAGCGAGGAAGTCGTCAAAGCTGCTGCCCAAATGTTGACTCATTTTACCTCCCGCAACGTTTTCGGTCTGCTGCGTACGCTACTTTTCAACGACAAAGTGCACGTGGTCGGTCGCATCTCTGAACTGGGGCAATTCCGACGTTTCCGCCGCAAATTCCAGGACGTTTTCGTATGCTTCCGGTTCATCCTTCCTGAGTGACTCGAACAGCGGCGCCATGCCTCCCAGGAATCCCTGCGCACCCGCATAGCCGATGATTCGCAGCCCTGCATCGAGGAGTTCTTTGCCGGCAACTTCAGGGTTGGACCAGTGAGATTCCGTGAATCCGGAGAGTTCATGGTCTTCAAATGCCTGTTCGCCGAGCATGCTCCTCAGAAAGGCGGGATTGCGGAAGCGCTTCGGGAAATCCACGACGCCACTTCGGAGCAAGCCCCATGAGTTGAGAAAGGCGACAATCGCCCTGCCGCCCGGCTTAAGAATTCGAATCGTTTCGCGCAGGGCCCGCGACCGATCATCCCGTTCAACGAGATGATATAGAGGACCGAGAAGGAGGACGCCATCGAATGATTCGTTCTCGAAAACGCCCAGGTCGCGTGCGTCACCTTGAATAGAGCGTTCCGCGCTGGCTCCTTCCGATGCAAATCCCCGCTCTGCTCTCTCCAACAGTTTTTGGGAAAGGTCGAACAATGTCACCCGGTACCCGCGTCTGGCGAGTTCGATAGCGTAACGTCCGGGACCGCACCCGATGTCGCAAATCGCGCCGCTGGAGGGAAAGTACTTCTCAACGAGGCGCAGGGTGGATGCGAACTCGATTCGTGAAAGCCCGGTATCCAGCCGCTCCCACTCGCATTCGGGCGCCGCGTCGTAGTAGTTCCTCACGTACTCGCTCATTCCGGTTCCACCCTCATCCGGGCTTGTTTCATCCCGGAATCCGAACCTCGACCGCTTTTGTGTGATTGTGGCGGCCACTGTAAGACGGGTTTACCTCCCCCACCTTCCACCGGTAGGTGTACGGTCAGCCTCACTGGCTGTGGCGTCGTCCCCTATCAGGCAAGTGCAGGATATATGGCCTGTATCATTTCTACAGTCTCCCCCATGGTTTTTCGGGTTTGTTAATGGCGTATTATAGCAAACCGTTAACGAATTGTCATTCAGGTCGTCGGCTGATGCTGCGTGCCTTCCCATAACGCCGGCACATCCTGGATGTTTCTCACTTCAGGGAAATACCGCGCCATATTGTCAGCGCATATCGATTGGACCATGTCGTCGATGTAGGCAGGGTTGACCAGGGACTCGATTCGTTCGTGCCAGGTACTGCGGTTCTGATGCCCGCTTCCAGCGTCGAGCGTATCCACCGGTATTTGCAGGAAGTCCGCCAGTCGCCGATGCGAACAGGCCAGTTCATGAGTCCGGATCACGAGCCGCCGGTCCTCCGGGATCTGCCGGGTACACCTGTCGACGTGCCCGTTCCAGACGTTCAGGTAGGCTGCAACCGAATAAATCCCTCTCTCTGCAAGCGCGCGATCATGCCGCGAATGGGGATGGCGTTCCGGTTTCGCCCACCAGGGGAAGAAGGCAAGGATTTCAGCAGGCATCTCGCGGCTGACGAGGTGCCCGACGGCCGACTGAAGCCACGAATAACAGTCGCGGATGAGTACGATGAACTTCGAGGCGGGGAAGACCTCCAGCAGATGGCCGATGACGAATTGGTTCGCCCACGAGACGTCGTATTCCAGGTTGAGCCGGGCGTCCCGTTCGATGAGAAACTCTCGAAAGGCCCTGGCTGAGACTTCGCCGCGTGATTCTCCGAGTATCATATCGAGCAGTTCCGGCCGCTCCGGTTCGTGGGCCGCCCGGTAATTCGTGGAAAGCAGCCCGACGAGAGATGCGGTTCCGGACTTTGCCTGCCCCACGCAGAAGGCCTTAACATGTACTGGTTTGCGGTTGGCGGTCATGGGGTTTCCGCGAGCTTGGGGTCCCTGAGCCGTTGTCTTGAGCCTGCCGAAGGATTGTCGAACGGCTGTTGAATTGCGGGCATTTCGACAAGCTCGATGACCACGCGTTGTTTGGTTCATTGGAAGTCATTGAGCCGCTGTCAGGAGCCCCGTAGCCTGCCCGGAGCCTGCGGTCCCCGAGTCGTTGTCCTGCTTGTGCTGCCTGCACTGAGCTTGCCGAAGTGGCCTGTCGAAGCAAGCCTCCGGTCCCTGAGCTTGTCGAAGGGCCGAAGGATTGTCGAATTAGACGGCGACGGCTGATGCGGTGGAGGGATTCCTAAACCATATCGTGTGCAAGCAGCTTGAACAAAGATGTACGCATTTTGTCCTGGAGTCTAACGCAAGATCGCGACGAATCTCCTGAGTCACGACTCAAGAGGCGCAAGATCGATTGGAGTTAGCACGCCGAAAAAGCCATACTTAATTCCGGAAGAATCTCCCTTGCCAGGAGGGAAGTACTCCTCTATCAGTTCCAGGAGCCTGCGGTTGAACTCTGCCGCCTGCCGTTCCGAAAGTCGAGCGCGGTTATGGTTGACGGAGCTTTGAAAGCGTGGACCGAAAATGCCGTCCGCACTCTCGCGAAACGCCTGATTGAACTGGCAGGCAACGTCCGGGGAGATCGGCTCGGCGGTATCGGCCGCGTTGTCATCCGGGTCCCGCAATCGAATCCTGTCTGCCGCCGGGAGACAACGCCAGGCCCTGGGGTCACTACCGGGTTTCTGAAGACGTACGACATCCGTTTCCAAGAGTCGTTCCAGGTGTCGAAGGATTCGTGAATCAGTCACGCCCAACGTCGACGAGATCTCAGCCACCGTTTTCCCTTTTCCAAGAGTTTCCAGGATGCGCCTCCGTAGGGGGTCGGTGAGTACGCGGACTCTCTCGTCATCAATGACAAGCAGAGATCCCTTTCCAGTCTCAACCGGGAATCTGAATTCTGTCCAGCTTGCCATCCGGATCCTCCATTTGCTGTCTTTGCCCTTGTCGCATCCGACGAGCGAGGATTTCCAGCGCCGCGGAAACCACATTATCGGTGTGAGATCAGCCGCGCCAGACACCTGACAATCGAGGCAGGTCTGCCAAAGAAGGTATCTCGTAATCCGGCTGGACCCCGGAGTCGTTCCTCGCGCCATCGCGATTCAACCAGACAGAGGGCGCTCCGGCATTGCGGGCTCCCGCAACATCGTTTTCCAGGGAATCTCCCACGTGCAGAAGCTGCTCCATCGGGCAGCCCGCCCGGCGCGCGGCGATCTCAAAAATCCGTCGATCGGGTTTCTCAATGCGCACGTCCTGGGAGAATACAACGAAGGTAAATCGTCCTTCAAGGCCGCAGCGATCCGGGTAGCTGTTCCCGTTTGACAGAAGTCCGATCTTGAAATGCGGCGATAGCACGTCCAGTGCCGGCAACACATCCGGGTACAATTCGATGTCTTCAAAACGGTGCTTCCGATATACCTGATTCAGATGACGAGCCAGACTGCTGTCGCGACAGCCTACACGCTCGAGCGTCCTCTCGAATGCAATTCGTCTGATTTCCGAAAGATTCCAGACCTTGCCCCTCAATTCGTCCGCAACCTGATCGCGAATGTCAATCATCTCATCGACTGTGAGGCGCGATGCAGGTTCTGTAGGGACCTTCCTGCGCAGTTCCACCAATGCGTGTTTCAGCGAATGCCTCATGACCTTATGAAAATCCCACAGGGTCATGTCGCCGTCAAATGAAATCGCTGAGATGGGCAAGGGTTCCTCCTCCGGCTGTCCGCACCTACGCCGCGTCACCGCCCGCACCCCGCGGTGCTCGCTGCTTCGCCAATCTGGCAATCAACGCCTACAGAAATCCCGCCAGAGAGAGATCGTCTAGCGGGAGTCCGGAGAATTCGATAAAGTGCTTAAGGGAGTGGTTGTAAGGACCAGGTCTACGATCATCATTGCCTTAGAATGGAACCTCCATATAATCACCGGGAGTCATTCGTTCAACCGCACCCTGAATGTCATCGATTCGCAACTGGATGCGTAACCAGGAGGTCGTTAACAGAACGATGATCGCCAACTTTCTATCGGAGAGGTTCTGTTGATATCGGAGATTCTGGTCTGTAGAGATCAAGATATGGTAACCTTCCCGCTCACTTGCCTGAAGCAACTCGCTGTTCTGAAGGTGGGACCATCCCCGCTCAAATGCGGTATCGACCGAATGATCCGAAAGATACCGTCGAAGAGGCGCGGGGGTACCCTGATCAAATAGAATCCTCATGAATCAACGGAATCCGCCAACGCCTTTGCTTCGTGATCGAGAATCGTTTCAACCTGCCATCGTTCTACGCCGGGGAACCATTCCAGAAACTGCTCAATCGAAGCCCCATCTTTGAGATTTTCGAACAGCGCGGATACAGGAACTCTCGTGCCACGGAATATCCAGCTTCCGCTGACCTTTTTCGGATGCCGTTCCACCGCCTCGCACGTTTCCCAATTTGCCATACGATGACTCCACTTGCTTTTTGCTCGGTATAACTTCAGCCAATTATAAAATATCGGGATTCGTTGGAATGAACAAGCGGATTGTGTGCGGTTCCAGGACGGCAGAGTTTCTGCTGTCGGTCTAAGAATGGCCTGGTGCGCAAGGGTTCCTCCTCCGGCTGTCCGCACCTACGCCGCGTCACCGCCCGCACCCCGCGGCGCTCGCTGCTTCGCCATCCTGGCAATCAGCGCGGTTCCAACGGCCGAGGCCGAACTCAGTAACGTCACGGCGCCGGCGGTCAGGA
>CAZKDZ010000177.1:0-21741 GCA_964551635.1 uncultured bacterium
AGATGAGGCGAAGGTACGACCTCGAATACGGCGCGAAGCGTCTCCGGCGTACATCCCAGATTGCCGTAGCCCGGCCCGCCTCCGGGATAAGGTTCGATGGCGAGATGGACGTCCTGCTGTTCCGCATAATCCACGATTGCGGGATAAACCTCCTTGAAGATCTCGAAACTCTCGGCCCGTGACTGCATGCCGTTGTCCGGGGACAGGCAGAGAAAAACCACGCCGGAACCGTGGACACCCGTATCGTGAATGCGCCGCTTCATCGCCGCGACCGCCCCCTGCCGCACCCCGTCGTCCTTTCTCAGCAGGGCGCCGCCCACACCCCAGTCGACGGTACCGATCGCCAGTCCCGCCCCATCGAAAACACCGCGAATTCCGGCGTCGACTTCCGGGACGTCGACAGAACCGAAACCGCATTCGGCTGCCCACGCCACCACACCCTCGAGGCCCAATTCCCTTCCCATTGGCGGTATCCGCATCCCAACGTGCATAAACCCCTCCGTGATATTGGTGATTGAATCGACCGGCCGCGTCCCTCGTGACGATTTTTCCTAAACCGACCAGAGGTCGCGGATATCGGCAAGAATCGCATCGAGTTCAGCGTGATCGTTCACGTCCAGCGGTCCGGTCGCGGAGATCCTTACCCGGGCCGATCGGATCACCCCCCGTCGGCGGAGCACCTCCTTGTATCCGTTCACGCTGTGAAGCATTTCGAAATTCAACAACGGCAACAGACGGTTGAACACCTCGCGGGCGCGTGACGCGTCGCCCGCCTGCCATGCATTCCAAACCGCGCCGTGTACGTCCGGGACGTCGCAGGCCGGCATCGTTCCGGCTGCGCCGCGCGCCATTTCGTCCAGCATGAACCGGCCGGCCGCACCCCCGAACACACCCTCCACCGAATCCCCGCAGGCAGCGATATCCGCCGAAACCGAATGCGTAACCGGAGGGACTTCCTCCTTGACGTAGTTCACACGTTCAATCTCGTGCGCAAGCTGCCCCAGTTGGGCGGCGGACATCGGTACGCCGATCGGAAGCGGATAGTTCTGAACGAAAATCGGGAGTTCGGTAGCACGGGAGAGCGATTCGTAATACGCCCTCACGCCATCGGCCGGAGGCTTGGCCACGTAGGGCGGCATGGCCATCACGGCGTCGGCGCCGACTTGTGCCGCGTGTTTCGCCAGCCACACGGCCACCTGAGCGCTCACTCCCGACACGCCGGCGACGAAAGGCAGCCTGCCCCTCACCACACCGCCCACGACCTCGATCACGCGCATCCGTTCCGGGTCGGAAAGCGCGCTGAATTCGCTTGCGTTCGCGGGCGAGACCAGCCCATGCGCTCCGGCTGCGATCGAGAATTCCACCACGGACTTCAAGCCGTCTTCGTCAAGCGAACCATCGTCTGAAAACGGCGTTGCCAGGATGACGAACACCCCCCGAAACGGCCGCCCCGCCATTCATTTCCCTTTCGCTCTATATCGGCGTTCAACCCAACGCCCCATTCAATGGTAAGATTGAGAAGGCATAAGTCAAGCGGAAAATCCTCCCGATAATTCGATTGACTTACTCCGGACCCCGGCCTACCATATCCAATTAAGAAGCTGTCTTAAAATTCCCAGCGGTCTTCGCGCGGCTGCAAAAGCGCCGGTCGGCGTTGGTCAAACCCACCCGTATAGACAAATATGGGCGGGTTTTCCCGCCTTGACCGGCACTTTTTCGCTCGCGCTCGGGAACTCACCGGTAATTTTAAAACAACTTCCAACAGGCGCGAACCTCCATTCGCCAGGTTGCCCATGCGGGTCGATCCACGGAAACTTCAGGAACTGCACTGCTTCATGGACGCGCTCGAACCCGGGGGTCCGCCGCGGGCGGCCTTTTTGCTGAGAGCAGCAAAAGGTCTCAATCGGCCGGGCGGCAGCCTGATTGTGATGGATGCCTCATTCAACCCGATGACCGTTGCCCACGAAGCCATGATGAACCGGGCATCGGAATCGTGCCGGGCCGGCGAAGCGCTGCTCCTGCTTTCGCACGCGAACGTCGACAAACCCATCTACGGGGCGTCACTGGCACAGCGCCTGGCCATGCTCGAACACTATGCAAGACCGCATCCCAACATCTCAGTGGCCGGCTGCAGCCACGCCCGGTTCGTAGACAAAGCCAGCGCACTGCGTCCCCTCTATCCCGAATCGACCGATCTGTATTTTGTCGTCGGATACGACACGCTTCTGAGAATATTCGATCCCCGGTACTATACCAACCTCGAGGACGAACTCGCCGCACTCTTCGAGAACGCCCACGTCATCGCCGCGAACCGCGACAATATCGACCTTGAAGCCATGCGAAGGCTGGAGAAAGGCCGGGAATTTGCCGCATTCTCGGAAAAAATCCGTTTCATCAGGCTGGACGGCGCCTATTCGGGGATCTCTTCAACCGAGGCCAGGGATCTCAGGCGAAACGGCGCGGCAATCCGTCACCTCGTCCCTTCCGGCGTGGCGGACGCCATCGATGCGTTGGACCTGTATCGCGCCTGACGGATCGCGTGGCAGGTCAAGGGACTCAAAACCGGACGCGGCGACCTTATTTGACGACCACGGGCCCGATAAACCTTAGACTGGCACAGACGCTTTATGGTTCCACTGGAGGAAACCAGATGAACGGCGCGGATCTGCTGGTATCGGAACTTCAGAAAAAAGATGTCGCCTTCGTTGCAACCCTGTGCGGGCACGGCCTGGACGACCTGGACGACGCCTGCGACCGGGCGGGAATGCGGCTTGTGGACGTGCGAAACGAACAGGCGGCGGGATATATCGCCGAAGCCGTCGGGCGCCTCAGCCGAACCGTGGGCGTTTGCGCCGTCAGCAGCGGCGTGGCGCACGTCAACGCGCTCACCGGCGTCTGCAACGCCCATTTCGACGGAGCGCCGATGCTGCTCATCACCGGGAGCGGACCTTCCGGCACCGCAGGGCTCGGTCACTTCCAGGACCTGGATCAGGTTGCCATCGCGGCGCCGCTGTGCAAGTACGCGGAAACCATCCGCCATCCGGAGCGTATACCGCAGATGCTTCACGAGGCCTTCGAAGCCGCGATGTCCGGCAGGCCCGGACCCGTGCATCTGACGGTTCCCCAGGACGTCCTGGACGCCGAAATCCGTCCCGACGCGGTCGTGCGCGTTCACAATACCGGCCATCCGGCGCCCACCGTCGCGTCGGGGCACCCCGGAGAGATCGACCGGATCGCCGACCTGATCTCACAATCCGCCCGTCCCCTTCTGGTTGCCGGCAGCGGGACACACTATGCGGACGGCGGCGACGCGCTGGCGGAGTTCTCCCGAACCCTGGCTGTTCCGGTGGTGGCGCCGATCTGGGACCGGGGCGCCATCCCGCGGCCCATCGAGACCTTTATGGGCGTTGTCGGCGCGGCAAGCGGCGGCCCCCGTCTCCTGCCGGATGCGGACCTGGTTCTGCTGGCCGGCGCGGTCTGCGACTACCGTGTCGGCTACCTTCAACCGCCCGCCGTGCATCCCGATGCGAGGATCGTGCGCATCCACGCGGATGCCTTCCATCTCAATCAGGGCGCGGGCGGCCACCATCGCATGGCAGCCGATCCGCGATCCGCGTTATGCCAGCTGACCGAGGCCGCGAAATCACGAGGAATCGCGCCCGGGACGCCCTGGCTCGAGGAGGCGGCCAGGCGGCGGGACGCGTTTCACCGGCGGTGTCTGGCCGCACGCCAGGGAAACGGCCTGCACGCGCTGGACATCATCAACGCCGTTCAGGCCGTCCTGACCGATGACACGATTGTGATCATCGACGGTGGAAACATTGGGCAGTGGGCCCATCAGGTCCTCTGCGACCGATATCCCGGCCACTGGCTCACCTGCGGCGCAAGCGGCGTTGTCGGCTACGGCATTCCTGCCGCGATGGCCGCACGCCTCCTTTACCCGGAACGGCACGTCATCCTCATTTCAGGAGACGGCGCGCTCACGTTCACCGTAGCCGAACTCGAGGCCGCCGCCCGCCAGGGACTGCCCTTCGTGGTCCTGCTGGCCGACGACGAAGCGTGGGGCATCACGCTTTCGGGCCACGAGGCGCGTTACGGCCGCGGAATCACCTCCGAACTGGGTCCGATCGACTACGCGGGGATGGCGGAAGCCTTTGGCGCAAATGGCACACGCATCGAACACGCCGGCCAGATCCTGCCCGCGCTTAGGGACGGTCTGGACGCGGAACGGCCCGCGCTCATCCACGTTCCGGTGGTACGGAGCAGTCCTGCCGACAAATAGCAGCCCGTTGAAAAAGTCCATCCGGGCTGCGGCCGGCCCTTGTGGTCGAAATACTGCGTTGCGCTCCCTCGCCGAATCGATGGATGGGACTCGGTCGCGCGTCTTGTCTTCGACCACAATGGCTCGGCCTCGCCTGCAGAGCGACTTTATCAACGGACTGATAGCGGCTGCATCGGTCGTCTGAGATCGGGGACTTCGAGCCTACATGACGCCGTACCAGCCGTACTGGTCTTCAGGAACCAGCACGAAATTGGACCGCGCCGGGGGATACCACGTGTCCGGATTCCTCTCCCGGTGATCGTCCACGGCGCGCACTTCCACAAAGTACATTCTGTTGGCCTCCGGCACCCTCCATACAATTGACGTGTCCCCTGTCGTTTCGGCCATCACTTCCTCACGACAGCCCCGATCCGTGAAAACCCGCACGTCGTACTCGATCCCGCCGCCGCCCATCTTAATCGACCGCGCCCAGTTCAAACGGACCTCTTGCCCGCCAACCCGCTGCGCCGGCAGAGAAAGTGGAAACGTCGGCGGATGCGCCTTTTCGGCCCCCAGATAGTACGAGTAATACGGCTCCGACCCCCAGATGCCGAATACGTACCCCAGAATCCAGAACCGGTCTTCGCTCTCGAGCAATTCGGGATCGTAAGCGAAACACTCCTGGGCGAAGCCATCGGCGAAATAAATGTCCGCCTTCAGTTCGGCGACGGATAACACGCGCCCCGCCTTGTGAGGCTGATCGGCGCCGAAAAACAGCGCGTCCACGATGTGGTCGCCGCCGTCGTACGTGGCCTCCGCGACCACGTGATGGGAGAGACTTACCGTCCGAACCGGAATGTCCAGCGCTTCCAGAATCGCCACCGTGACCGTAACGCCCTGCCCGCACCGGGCATCGTGTCCTTCGAGTATGGCCACCGGATCCCGGGTATCGGGTATCTGTACCGGATTGTAGTACAGCGTCCGATTCACGTATCCAGCAACCTCTTTGACCGCCTCCGCGTCCGATGAAACTCCGGCCGTGATGGTCTCGGCAAGGCGCCCAAGGTATTCCGACCGATCGGTTCGGGCAGCACGGCGTACAAGCCGGGCCTCCATCCCGGGCGGATAATCCGTCGCGGGACCCTCCATATTCACGATGGGCGGCGTCCATGGCGTGTGCGGCAGAAAGAGCGACCTCTCCGCGCCGTAGGTGCGGCGGTACCGGTTCAGATGCGCACCCCGGTCAAATGCCGTGTCAGGATTTCCGAAACCCGGTTCCTGCGCGGCCGGTTCGCTCTGCAGTACGATCCAGGAACCGAATGGCTTTCCCAGATTCCCGGGTTGTGCGAAGGGTATGGTCGTGCCGGTAATGGCGAACCGTTCACCGTCCGTCCAGTGATAACACAGCAACGGGACACCGTCCGGCTGTTCCGGAGCCGTCAGGTAGTCGAAGGCCGAGTGTTCCGGGTCGAATACCAGAAAACGGTCCAGAAAACGGGGTGGATTCCCGTCGATCGTCAGAGGCCCGTCGGGGATCACGATTCGACCCGTTTTCGGATCGAGGCGGCTCGGATGCATATAGGTGCTCAGGCAGATATACGCGCAACCCTGGAAACCGAAACCTCCACCCATGAAACCGTACACACTGCCGTGGTCCGGCGTGGGAATCGGTTCTTCCCAACGGCCGCTGACCGGCTCCAGCGGCAGAATCCGGCCCTTTGAAACATCCCACGTGTAAAGCAGGCCGCGATGCATGAGGTGTCCGGATAACGAGGCTTCGGGATAGGGACCGGGGCGCTCGTCGACGAATCGTTCCTCAGCGGGATCGAATCTGATTATTCTGGAGGGATCGGTCAATGGCGACCAGACCATACCGTCAACATACCATCCGCCCGCCAGTTGCCCTTCGAACGGGCAATCAACGACTCGGGGTTCCGCCAGCGGACCGTCCAGAACCAGAACCCTGGATTCAGAACGCTCGAACAGCAGCACCTTGCCACAAGGCGTCATGAGTCCGTACCAGACGATGGGCCGGGCCGCGGGGATCTGCCGCCTTTCGCACGTCCGGCGTTCCGGATCGAATACCAGGTAGTACGGCAGGTCCCCCAGGGTGAGCAACAGCCTGTCTTCCCATGCAATAACCTGCACAGCCGATCGACCCGCCATATCGGCCACCGGAATCCGGACCGTCTCCGCTGTACGTAAATTATGGCCTGTCAATCGGTTGTGCCCACATCCCTCCCATAGCCAATCCGAACCGTCAACGTCAGTTCCAAACGGTCTTCCGGTTTGAATTTCGTCGTGCCTGTACATCCATACCCGATCTTTCATAGGCTGACCCTCAATGGAGGCGTTGCCCGCCGGATCCTCGTTTTTCCCTGAAATGCTTGCCCTCACGCAGGACGTCCTGCCCTTCACAGCCCATTGAACAAGCCCATCGGGGCCGCGAAGCAACTTTATCTACGTTCCTTTAAACCGGTTGACAAATTAAAATTACTCACTAACTTTTGCCGATATTGGAATCCCGTCACCTTCCGCGCAATGTTGTATCCGAAAGCGGAATCTCACATCGGCGAGGCTCACATGGGTGTGATTACCGTCTCAAGAGAATACGGCAGCGACGGACGATCGGTCGCACAAAAGGCGGCTGATCTGTTGGGCTACCTTTGCATGAACAAAGACCTGCTGGTGGAAGTCGCCAACGAAGCCCAGGTCCCGGTCTCTGAAGCCGAACGCTTCGACGAACGCCCCGAACATCCCGCCATGCGTGTGATTCGAAAGTTCCTCACGCCGGGGCATCCGCAAGCCATTACAGGCCTTTCCGAGTATGAATGGTGGGCTACCGCCACCGTGCCCGAACTGACCGGGCGAAGCGATGTCGGTCTGCCCCTTCCGGACGAGGAAGCTTTTGTCAACATCACGCGTGAAGTCGTCACGCGGCTGGCCGATCGGGACAACGTGGTTCTGGTGGGACGGGGCGGGCAGGCGCTGCTGAGAGATCGGCCGGACACCCTCCATCTGCGGGTGGTTGCCCCCATGGATTACCGGATTCAGGTGGTTATGGAACGGGAAGACCTGGAATCGGAAGCCGCAATGAAACGCATCCGAAAGATGGACGAATACCGGAAACGCTATCTCAAACGGCACTACGGTATCGCCTGGAACGCTTCCGAAAACTATCATCTGACGCTCAATACCCGACAGACGGGTATCGAAGGCGCCGCCGGCATCGTCGCCGAAGCCGTGCGGTATATGATCAAGGCACGGCGAAACTGACCGCACACGCCCGGGAAGCATTGCAGGACGCACAAAGACGCCCCGGGGATCTCTCCGGGGCGTTTCGCTACATTAATCAAGCCTGCCCAGGCTTACTCTTCTTCTCTGAGCATATCCACCAGCATTTCCAGCGCCGCGATATATCCCCGCCACTTGAATCCGGCAACCTGTCCTACCACGATCGCCGAAAAGCAGGAATGCCGCCGGAACGCCTCCCTGGCATGGATATTCGACAGGTGCACCTCCACCGTTGGCAGCCGGCTGTCTTCAACGGCATCCCGCAGCGAGTAACCGAACCCCGTCAGACCCGCCGGATTGAGAATGATGCCCCGGACGCGTTCCCTCGCCTCGTGGACCCTGTCGACGAGAACCCCTTCGTGGTTGGACTGCAGGAACTCCAGCTCGCAGCCCACCTCGCTCGCTCGCTCCCGGAGCCTGGCGTGGATCTCGTCCAACGTAACGAGACCGTAGTGATCCGCCTTCCGTTTCCCAAGCATATTCAGGTTGGGCCCCTGGAGCACGAGTATTCTCATGGCGACTTCTCCATTTCCAATCCGAAACGCCGCGTTTTCGCGTTCAATCCGGTCACCTCCGGGAGAGAATGCTATAGATATCCCGCCCGGTCATCCCGCAATGCCGACACAACGTCTCTAACGCGCTGCGCCCGGTCGCGCCGGCAGATCAGCAGCGCGTCTGGCGTATCGACGACGACCAGACCCTCCACGTCCACCAGGGCGATCAGCTTGCCCTCGATACCGTACGCCGTGTTGTCCCGCGAATTTAGATTCAGCACCTCGCCGGAGACCAGATTGCCCTCGGCGTCCACGGGAAGGATATCCGTCAGCGCGCCCCAACTGCCGATATCGCTCCACTCAATATCCGCCTCCAGGGTGGCCACCCGCGGCGCTCGTTCAATAACGGCATTGTCTATGGCCACCTCCGTCATCCGGGGATACTCCCGCGCTATGACATCCTTTTCGGACCCGGTGCCCACCGCCGCCTGAATGCGCATCAGGATTCGGTGGAGTTCCGGCTCAAACTGCTCGAACAGCGCCAGGACCGTACGCGCCTTCCAGACGAACATGTTGCTGTTCCAGAGATAGTCGCCGCTTTCAACGTATCGCCTTGCGGTCGGCTCATCGGGCTTCTCCCTGAACCGCGCCACGCTGTAGACCGGCTCATCGTTTACCCGCCTGGTAACGCTGCCCTTCTGGATATAGCCGTACCCCGTCTCCACGCGGGTGGGTTTCACCCCAAGCGTAAAGAGGGCGTCGGGATCCTCCTCCGCGGCTTCTTCGGCCACGCGAAGCAGCCGGCAGAACTCCCCGGGCCTGCCGATATGGTGGTCGGAGCCAAGGCTTGCCACCGTACAGCCGGGGAACCTGCTTTCGAGAAGTACGCATTCGAGTCCCACTGCCGGTCCGGTATTGCGCAGCGCCGGTTCGACGATCAGCCCGGTCCCGGGCAGTTCGGGGAGCTGTTCACGAACCAGCTCGACCAGTTCGCTGCCCGTTGAAACGTGGAGGTTGCGGACGTCCACCAGCGGCCGGATCCGGTGTACAGCCTCCTGAAGCATGGTGCGTTCTCCCACCATCCTGTGGAACTGCTTGGGCCTCGACGTCCGGCTGTAAGGCCACAGGCGGGTACCGAAACCGCCGGCCCGAATGACGAATTTCATTGCGTTTCCCGTGTTCCGGCCGGATTCCCGGATACCGGAGGATTCACCCTCACTGCACGGAAGGCGCTCCCGCGCGCCGCGTCTTCCACGGCAAGAAACAGGCACGGATACCCGGATTCCTCTGCCTGGAGGGCCAGATTCAACGCATATCGGGCGTTTTCGACAAGGTCCAGATCATCCACACGATCCAACTCGACCCACCGCAGACGCCCTTCGTTACATTTATGCATGGATTCGCGATCGGTATGCCCCGAGAAGAATACCACCGTGGTGAGGTCGCCGTCTTCAATCCGGGACAGAACGACGCGGATCTCGAGATTTTCGATATCCTCCGCTTCGATGCCGGCTTCCTCGCTCACCTCGCGGAGCGCCGCCGTATCCAGATCGTCCATCTCGCCGAGCTCCACCCGGCCCCCGACCCCCGTCCAGCGGCCCGGCGCAAACCTCTTGCGGGACCCACGCTCAAGTAACAAAACACGGTTTTTCCGAAAGAGAAAAACCGTCACGTAGACGTTCAAGCCCGCACCCACGTCAACCTCTCATGAGTTCGCCGCCCGGGAACCGGAACGGAGGGACATCCAGGTCCCCGGTCCCGCGCCAGTCCGGGCCCCACCGTTGGTCAGACCCGCACCTCCGCGCCGGTTCGCGAGTTCAACAAGAGCGAATACAGCCTGGCCAGCGTCTGCCGCATTTCGTTGCGCGGCACGATCATGTCGACGAATCCGTGCTCAAGGACCTTTTCGGCGCGCTGTGCGCGACGAAGCGCCTCCAGTTCCTCCTCGCCCACCGAACTACCGGTAATCCGCTCGCCGGTAAAGCCGATCAACGCATTGGGCTCCGCGATGTTGATATCGCCGATCAGGGCATAGCTGGCGGACACACCGGCAGTCGTGGGGTCCGTCAGTATGGAAATGAACAGCAGCCCCTCGTCTGCAAACCTCGCAAGCCTGGCGTTGATCTTGGCGAGTTGCATCAGCGAGAGAGCGCTTTCCTGCATCCGGGCGCCCCCCGATCGACAGATCAGGAGGAGGGGCAGACGCTCCGTGATACACCGGTCGATCAGCCGGCAGAACCGCTCGCCCTCCGCCGACGACAGCGTACCCATGATAAAAGCGGGTTCGTGAATTCCAACGCCCACGCGCCAACCGTCGATCTTGCCGATGCCCACACTGACCGCCGCGTCCAGGCCCGTGGCCTTGCGGCCCTCCCGGATTCGATCGGCATAACGCTTGCGATCTTCGAATTGCAACGGGTCGGCGGACTTTACCTCCGTAGCCATCTCCCTGAAAGAGCCTTCGTCGAGGATATGGTCCAGGTACTCCTTATAGCCGATCCGGAAATGCGCGCCGCAGTGGGGACAGATTCCGAACTCCTGCCGGACCTGTTTGCTGTAAAGCGTCTGGTGGCAACGTTCGCACTTGATCCACAGGTTGTCGGGCATCGTCCGCCGGACGAGCGTCTGTATGCCGGACTTCAATCGGTCAAACCAGTTCACGATCACGTATCCTTAAGGTAGGTTGCGTTGCCCTTTTCACCCGCTCCCTTTGCCGACTCGGGCGGAACGCGAAATATACCCCCATTGCCGGTTTGAAACAAGAAAATTTATAAATTGCAAGCAGTTAGCCGGATTCCGCGCACCAGCCCGGGTTATCTCTCCGGCGCAGGCCAGGTCCGTTTTACCCCACGTAACGCCCCCGCGCGCACTGTCCGGTCATATAGATTTTCTGTTGACTTGCTTTCGCAAATCTTATAGTTTTCCCCATCGTGATCTCTCGATTGGCCTCGCTGAATGACCGTAGGTTCGCACGCCTGTAATCCTTCGGTCCTGACCACCACCACGTACGATCGCGATCGTCTCGCCGACCGGAAAAAGACATCCACACGGTATTGGAAACCATTTCGTGCTGACAGAAAGCCTCAAGGTCTTTTGCGACCTCATAGAAACCCAGAGCTTCTCCAAGACTGCCCTGCTCAACGACGTCAGCCAGTCGGCTGTCAGCCAGCAACTCAAGAGCATCGAAAGACGACAGGGCAGGCAACTGGTGCAGCGGGAAAAAAGACGGCTTTCCCTTACCGCGGAAGGCGAAATCTTCTACGGCTGCGCCCGGGAGTTCGTCCGGCGATTCGATGATATGCAGCACCACCTGCAGGCGTTGAGCGGAGAAGTCTCGGGTACCGTACGCCTATCCGCCATTTACAGCGTGGGCATGATGGAACTGGCCCCGTTTCTGAAAACGTACATCAAGGGCCATCCCAGAGTCAATCTGCGATTGTCGTATGCCCAGGCGAGGAGTATTTACGACAACGTGGCTAGCGGCCAGATCGACCTGGGGGTCGTCGCCTTTCCCCGCTCTCAGCGAAACGTGGACGCGGTGCCGTTTGCGGAAGACCCGATGGTGGTGATCTGCTCCGTATCCAACCCGCTTAGCGTGCAGCCGACCGTCAACCCGGGAGAACTGGCCGAACATCCGCTCATCCTGTTCACGCCTGAATTCCCTACCAGGACGGCCGTCGACCGGTACTTCAGGAAACACGGCGTGACCCTCCGGCCGGTCATGGAACTGGATCACATCGCCACCCTGATCCACGCAGTCGAAGTTGACATCGGAATCTCCCTGGTGCCCTCATCAGCGCTGCGACAGGGCCGGTTCAAAGATACCCTGAGGGCGCTTCCGCTTCGCGGAACGGCGTTGATACGCACGCTGGGCGTCCTTCAGCGCAAGGGCCGCAGTCATTCCATGGCCACCCGAAGACTGTTCGAGACGCTGACCGGCGCCAATCTGTAATCCACCTACTAATCGCCTTTATTAACTGGCACTTATTTGAATTAACATCCGCGAGAACTTACGAATCAATGTGAAAAAGGAGCCCTGATGTCACTACCGGGCAGGGATGAAGCCTTTCAACTGTTGTGCGAACACACGAGTAATCCAAACCTCGTCAAGCATATGCTGGCTGTCGAAGCGGCAATGCGGGGCTACGCCCGAAAATTCGGACAGGACGAGGAACTGTGGGGCATCACCGGGCTGTTGCACGATTTCGACTACGAAAAACACCCCGGCCCCGAAGAGCACCCGATGGTCGGCGTCCGTATCCTCATGAAAAAGGGGTATCCGGCAGAAATCATCCACGCCATCAAATCTCACGCGACGTACCTGGGCGTTCCGAGGGACAGCCTGCTCGACAGGGCCCTGTTCGCCGTGGATGAACTCACCGGGTTTATCGTGGCCGTTACGCTGATGCAACCTTCCAGGAAGTTGGCGGACCTGAAGACTTCGTCCGTGCGCAGGAAGATGAAACAGAAAGGATTCGCGCGGGCGGTCAGCCGGGACGACATCCTCACGGGGGCATCGGAACTCGGTGTGGACCTCGATGAGCACATCGCGTTCGTGCGTGACGCAATGGCCGGCATCGCGCACGAACTGGATCTGTAGGCAAGAACCGATTTCGCATCTCCTGCCGGTCCCGACCGCGTCCATCCGCACGCAGGCAGCATCCGCCTACGGCTTCAATACGTAGAGCACCCCGTCGCCGGAAGCCGCCGCGATTTCCGGTAACCCGTCGCCGTCCACGTCCGCCGCGGCCATTGTCAACACCGTGCCGCCGGTTTTGAAACTCGCCAGCGTCCGTCCATCGCCGTTGGCAAGCAGATGCACGACGCCGTCCTCGGTCCCCGCGGCGACCTCGGGGCGCCCGTCGCCGTCAAAATCACCCACCGCGATACACCGAACGACCTCCCCGAGGTCCGCTCGCCAAACTACGGTCCGCCCGTCTCCCCGGATCACATATACGTTGAAACTCATCGAAGACGCCACCACCTCGTCCAGCCCGTCACCGTCCATGTCCGCCGTGACGACCTGCGTCACCTCGTCCCCCGTATTGAACTGCCAGAGGAGCCTGCCGTCTGCGCGGAGGGTGTGAATATGCGTATCCGCCCCCGCGAAGACCACTTCCATCAGACCGTCCCCATCCAGATCGCCCGCCGCCGTGGAATTGGTCCGGGGTCCGGTCGTGGGATGGTAGGACCATCGAATCGCGCCGCTGCCGTCAATGCAGTGCCAGCGATGGTATTCCGTACCGGCAATTACCTCGTCTCTGCCGTCCCCATCGATGTCCGCCGCGCAGCCGTGTGTGGATGAGTGTACGGTCATCTGATACCAAAGCAGCTTTCCCTCGTGGGTGAACGCGTAGTAGCGCCAGGACTCTGCACCCGCAATCACTTCCAGTTTGCCGTCCCCGTTGATGTCGCCGGCAAATACGGTTGTCAGCATTGGCTTCCGGTAATACAAGGGGATTTCATAGTCCCACTTCACCTCTCCCCGTGCGCCGAGTACGTAGACCTTCGTATCCGCGGACCCTGCAATTACCCGTGTCCTGCCGTCACCCGCCAGATCCGCCGCCCAGACGGATCTCACCTCATCCCCCGTGCGGAAGCGCCAGAGCGCCTCGCCATCTTTCAGCGCACAGACCGATGCGCCCCGGCCGCCCGCCACCAGGACGTCCGATCCATCTCCTATCAGGTCTGCCGCGTACAACGAGAGAAACGGACCTTCTTCCTCGAAAGTCCACAGCGCCTTCAATCGACCGGCGCGGCCCCTTCGGGGCCGGATCAATTCGGGCTGCGACACATTCGGACGCACCGCACCCGTGGCCGACCTGCGCAGAGACATCACGGCGTCCGGCACCACGTGGAACCGATGGTCGCCCGCGGGCAATGCAAAGGACACCATGTCGCCGGAAACGGACGCATCCACGGCCTTTCCGTCAACGGTTACGCCCGAACGCCCATCCGACCACAGGCGCAGCCTGGTGCCCTGCCGGCCGGCTGCCCGGCCCTCACCCCGAACGGGATCGTACTCCATGGACACCGGCTGCTCCGAACGCAGTTCCACCCCTCCCCACCCGACCCGTGTGCCGTCAACGACCGCGAAACGGGACGGAGAAACCATAAACTGAGCCGCGGCCACGGTGGGACCGCCTGGAATCTCGACCGGCTCGCCGGGTTCTCCCGTCCCGGCGTAGACGACTTCCTCACTGCCGTCAATCCGGACGGCGCCATCCGTCAGCCGCGTCAACTTCAAACTCCGTGTGGCCGGTTCACCGCCGCAATAGAGGAGGTTGAAGAACCGATAGGTCTCACGAGCCTTCAACCGCACATCCACGATCTGCTGAAGGATCCGCACTATCGGTTCCGCGTGCGGATATTCCGTCCAGTTCCTCCCCGTTTCCGCGTCGTGTTCCAGCTTCAGCGAGGGTCCCTTCAGTCCCTGGATGAAGAACCGCTCTCCGTCCTGCTCCACCGCCACACCCCCGCCGCGCAATGCCACGTCGCCCAGCGTCTGCCAGATCGCTCTGAAACCGAAATCATCGTCCGACATGGCCTCCATCTCATCGATCACCAGGAAGAACCTTCCCCGGTTCCAGAGGATGTTCCGGTGCCAGTCCACTCCGCTGTAGTTGCGCAGCGTGGTCTCGGAGAAGCCCGATCGGTCGAAGTTCGCTGCGCGCTCGAGTTCAACGAACGGCGGAATTTCGGCGGACTGGCCGTTCCTGAAGACCAGCACGCCGTTGTGAAACTTGGGTAATGACTTGATATAGTCGCAATCGGCCAGCCAGATCCGCCGCCTCTGCGTAATGCGGGATATCGAATTCCCGTCGTAATGTTTGTGCCCCCCGTTCGAGAGCCCGTCCAGGAAGAGATACTGCGCCATTGGATCGTACCCGTCCCGGAACACCACTTTATCCACGGTCTTCTCCAATGGCAGATGGTCTTCCCCCATATTCGACGCGTAATACAGCGGATCCACCGGGAACGCCTGCGTGCCGTCCAGATCCGCAGGCTCGACCGGGGTTACCCGTCTGTGGTATTCGTAAGCCGCGAACCGGGGCTCGACGGCCGTCTTCTTGTCCAGCATCCACTGATATCTGCCTTCTCCCGTCACAAAAACGACGGCCCGCAGATAGGGCAGCTCACTCCACCATCCGAAAGGCGAGGCATTGTCGCCATAGGGCAGCGCATAGCCCAGATTGTCCGTTGTCAGGACAGCGTAGTCCGCCGCTTTCCGGGCGCACCCGTTCTCGAAGAACGTCATGTCTCCACTGGAAAGTGAATACCTGGTCAGATGGTAATGGGTCAGCCACTGGTATCCGCTGCAATCTTCGTGGGGCTTGTACGCCTTCGCCTGGAACTGGAAACACGCGTCGGACAACGACAGCCAGGCGTCCGCTTCCGGAATTCCGTAGTACTTCCGGAAATAGGCGCCGGCGTAGTGCAGCCCCAATGCGGCAAAGGTGGTGTGGTTGTGCCTCACGTGGGGTATTTCCATATCGCCCACGTGAGACACACAGTCGCCAATGAACTCAAACAGGATCCGGGTAATCCGCAGCCGGTCTTCCTCCGAGATCGCCGGGCTTTCCTCTACGAGGTCCCAGCCCGGCATCACCTTGTACAGCGCAAAATCCGCGTCGAATCCCCAGATGCCGCCGTAGTTGTCCGGATCGGACATCGCGTGCCGGTACATCCGGTAAACGAGGCGCTTAAACAGCTCGGCGTAGACGTCTTTTCCGGTGAGCCCGTACAGGAGCCCCCGCTCGCCGATCCGGCCCCAGAGGCCCGTATGTTCTCCCCGTCGCAACGCCTCCTCCGCGGCCGCCATCTCCGTATCCACGTCGGGATCAACTTCGAGCCCGGGAATCCGGAGCGCGTCGGCCCCGAAACTCACGTCGAACAGAGGACCGGTTGAAAGCGTCTCCCCCTTTTCCAGTTTCGCCGAGAACCGCCCGACCGCGGCACGTACGCCCTCCAGGTCGCTTCCGAAGAGACCCACCGCGTTCGCGCCGTTTCCCCAGGGATCGTGTATGGTCTGGACCAGATATCCCCCGCGCCCCGGATACAGGTCGTCCGCGGGGGTATAGTTGTACCCGTAGAGACCGAAGACCGCGCGGTTCGTATTCACGTTTCCAAGCAGAATGAGATTCCGGTCGGGAGGCGTTGTCGCGTCCGCGTCCGTCACAACGGGGACATCGGCAGATGAAAGATCGCGAATCCTTGACTGTAATTCGGATGCAGGCGCCCGGTAGCGCTCATCGTCGGGACAGACGATGGCCGACACGGGCCTGCCCCGGTTTACCAGCATCGTGTCCGGGTAGCTTTTCTTCGGCCGTTTCAAACTTCCCGGGTACCCCTTTTTGTCCGGCATGGGTACGTCCTTTCGAATCCGTCGTTTTTATTGTCCTGTCCCAAACACTCCTCACCATTCGACCGAGGATTCATCCCGTCTCGCTGAAACGTGGTCATTGAGCTTGTCGAAATGCCCGCATATCGAAATCCGTCGATGTCCAATCGATATCCCTTCGCCGACCCTTCGACAAGCTCAGGGAGCAGCTCAGGTCTCGCCCGTCGATTCCTGAGCCTGTCGAAGGCGCCGCCTTGAGCCGGTCGAAGGGATGCGAGCCGGGCGACTCGGCGGTCGAATTCAGGCAACTTATTTTCCGGACAGAAAACTAGATGCATGCGCACGTTCTATGCGGATCCATCACGACGTTGGTCTATATTTCCACGAATTTCTCAAACAGCAGGAGCCCGATCAGCAGAAAAACCAGGCCTGAGAGAACCGTATAGGACATCAATGCCGGTCCGGCTGGAAGAATTCCCTGCAGGCAGTACACGAAATAGCCCGCCATTGTCAGATACAGGATCACGCATAATGCAAACGAAGCCGCTGTCACGAGCCCTCTCAGGCGCACGGCCGTGTATTTCGCGCCCTCTACGGCCGTAACAACGCCAAGGGACAGGACTGCGTAGGATACCAGGAATCCCGCGGCGTATCCGGCCACGGACGCCGGCGTGACGCCCAGAAAACCCAGAATCTGAGAAACGTCGTCCTCGGGAGCGCGCGCGACCACAGCATAGACGCCTGCGCCTGCAATCGAGAAAAGAAGGAGAGCTATACTCAGAATCGCGGTGAATTTGCAGAGGCACACGACAGCCGTCCGGACGGGCAGCGCGAACAGCAGATAGGTTGTATTGCCTCGCCATTCCCCGTTGAACGAGGAAGCCAGCAGGAATGGCAGAACAAACATGACCGCGCAGAGGGGCAACGATGAAAAAAGCAGGGCAATGACATGTGTTTCAACGGACAGCAGGACCCATCCCTGCAGCACCAGGGCGCCGACGGCAAGGATGCAGGATAAATTCCTCGAGTCCTTTAACTCCTTTAAATACAAAGCAATAAACATCCTCATTCGCCGTTGCCCTCACGCGTCAGGCGACTGCTGTTTCAAAGATCTCAGACAGAGACTTCCCGTGTTCCTGCTGCAATTGGTCCCTCCGACCCGAGGCATATGTCTCACCGTCGCGCAGAAACAGCACGTCTTCGATAAACGGATCGACTTCGGATACCAGGTGGGTTGATATCAACACGGTCTGCTCCGGATGCCGGAATTCGCCGAAAAGGCTGTCCAGAATGCGCCTGCGGGACGGCGGATCGATACCCCCCAGGGGTTCGTCCATCAGCACCACTTCGGGGGACCACGAGAATGCGGAAACCACCTTCAGCCTTGCCCGCTGTCCGCGCGAGAGGGCGCCCACCCTGCGGTCTTCCGGCAGGTCCATGAAATCCAGCAGCCGCCTTGCCCGTTCGGCATCCCAGGTAGCATGAAAGGACGAGAGGAAAGACAGCTGTTCCGCCACTCTCATCCAGGAATAGAACGGATCGACTTCGGGCAGATAGGACACCACTGGCCTTGTGGCGAAACCGGCCGGGTTCTGGCCGATCCGCGCCCTCCCGCGGGTGGGCCGCGTCACGCCGGCGAGAATCCGGAACAACGTACTCTTTCCGCTTCCGTTTTCTCCCAGCACGCCGAGCACCCTGCCGCGCGCCACCGTCAGCGACACACCCCTGAGCGCCCAGGCGCCGGCGTATTTTTTCCACAAGTCTTCGACGCGAACCATCCTTGCACAACCCCGCATAAAAAAAGGCCGCCCCGGTATCCAGTCCGGAAGCGGCCGAATCCGGCAACGAAGACGGCGGAATTCAGCGCATATCTCGATCGATCAGGAACAGTCCGTATCGATCGTCGCCCACCAGTTCCAGCTTCTTCACGATAGCCCGAAGCCGGGCCTCCTCCTCCACCTGTTCGTTGACGAACCATTGAAGGAACGTGTTGGTCGCGTGGGCGCGGTTCTTCATGGCCAGATCGACCAGATCGTTGATCCGGCCGCTGGATTCCTGTTCCCGCCGGTATGCTTCCGAAATCGCGTCCAGCGGCGAACTCCAGTCCGAAGGCGGCTCGGAAATTGACTTGAACCCAACCGGCGCCTCCCGTTCGTGCAGGAATTCGTAGATCTTCATCGCATGCGCCATCTCGCGCTGGGCCTGCTTTCCCATCCACCTGGAAAATCCGTTCAGATTGACCGACTTGAAATAGGAGGACATGGCCAGGTAGGTGTACCAGGCGAGGAATTCACTGTTGATCTGTTCGTTCAGCGCCGATTGAATTTCCTTGCTAAACATCAACTCCCCCAATGTCTTTGTCCGGAGACGTCCCCCGGCGCCCGTTGCTCATTGTAACCGCGGTCGCTAACAAGCACCGGAACGTTGACCTGACATGCAACTTGCTGCGCCCGAGGCGCCTATTGGGGCTGAGGAACCTTGCAGCAATCCGGCAGTTTCGCGTAGACCGCGCTGTCGGCCACGGCCTGATTCGCCTGATAACCCGCCCCGGAGATTGCCTGTTCCAACGCCGCAACTTCGGTACGCGTCGCATCGTAGGTCACGCTGACAACCTTCACGTCCATGTCGACGGCCACCTCCGAGACGCCGTCCACCTTTTTCAATGCCTTTTCGATATTATTCGCGCACATCATGCACTGTGCCGTAGGGACATTGATCTTGGTCGTTCGGGTCTCGGCCGTGGAACAGCCGGAGACAGCGATGAGGGAGAACGCGAACACACTGGATAGCAGAACAGAAACGGACTGGCGCATCGGTCTATCTCCTGTGAAGAAAGGGAAAGCTCGGGGCTTTCCCTGAACCTGAAGCCTTTAGCTTCGAATATATGACAACACCTATAGATAATCAACTACCATCTTTCAACGAGCGGCCTTTCCACAACGCGTATATCGCGGGAATCACGATCAGCGTGAGCAACGCGGAGGACGCGACCCCGCCCACCATCGGCGCGGCAATACGCTTCATCGTCTGAGACCCGATCCCGTACCCCCACATAATCGGCAGCAGTCCCAGCAGCGTTGTCAGCACAGTCATCATTTTGGGCCGAACGCGCTCCACCGCGCCTGAAATCACCGCCTGGCGGAGGTCGTCCACGTTCATTTCGTCGCCGCGCGCCTTGCGGATGCGATCGTAGGCCTGATCGAGGTAGACCAGCATGACCACGCCCGTCTCGGCCGCCAGACCGCCCAGAGCGATGAATCCGACGCCCACCGCAACGCTCATGTTGTAGTCCAGCAGATACATGAGCCAGACCCCGCCCACCATCGCGAAGGGCAGGGACAGCATGACAATGAGGCTCTCGGTAATATTCCTGAAGTTGAGATACAACAACAGGAATATGATTCCAAGGGTGAGAGGCACCACCAGCCTCAATCGCTTTTCCGCCCTCTGCATATACTCGTACTGGCCGCTCCAGGTGATCGAATAGCCTGGTGGCATCGACACTTTTTCCAGTACCGCCTGTTGGGCGCGTTTCACGTAGGTGCCAACGTCGATGCCCTGGATGTCCACGTACACCCAGGCGTTCAGGCGCGCATTCTCGCTCTTGATCCCCGGCGGTCCTTTCCTGATCCGGATGTCCGCGAGTTGCTGGATGGGGATCTGGGCGCCGGTGGGCGTTGGCACGAGCACCCGGCGCAGCGCCGGAAGGTTATCGCGCAGTTCCCTGTCATAACGCAGATTGACCGGATAGCGCTCCAGGCCCTCGACGGTCGTCGTTATATTCATCCCGCCGACCGCGAACATGATGACGTCCTGTACGTCTCCAACCGTGAGCCCGTAGCGCGCGGCTTCTTCCCGGTCGATTTCGAAATCCAGGTAGTTTCCGCCAACGACGCGTTCGGCAAACACGCTCAGAGTACCTGGCAGATCGCGGATCACCGCTTCGATTTGCTTGCCCAGGCGCTGCAACACCTCCAGGTCCTCACCTGCGACTTTCACGCCAACCGGGGTCTTGATCCCGGTCGACAGCATGTCGATTCTCGTCTTTATGGGCATTGTCCACGAATTGGTCAGGCCGGGAAACTGAATCGCCCGGTTCAATTGGTCGATCAGCTTTTCGGGCGTCATGCCCGGGCGCCATTCGCTTTCCGGCTTCAGCGTAATGGTGGTTTCGATCATTGAAAGCGGCGCGGGATCGGTTGCGGTCTCGGCGCGCCCGATCTTCCCGAATACGTCCCGGACCTCCGGAAACGCCTTGATGATCTTGTCCGTCTGCTGCAGCAATTCACGCGCACGGGTCACGGAGATTCCAGGCAGGGTGGTGGGCATATAGAGAAGGTCTCCCTCGTACAGGGGCGGCATGAATTCCGAACCGATCTTCTCAAGGGGAAACAGGCGGTCCAGCCTCAGAAGCGCGCGATACGCGACGCTGCGCGGCGCATCGGAAAACCGGTCGAGCACCGTGCTCCTGAATGGAAAGAGCGTCACGAACAACACGGCCACCGCCAGCAGCACCGTGGCGACCCTGTGCCTCAAGACCCAGTCGATGACAGGTCGGTAGACCCAAATGAAGAACCGGCTGCTGGGATTCCGCGCCTCCGGCCGGATTCTGCCCCGGACGAATATGCTCACCAGCACGGGTACGACCGTGACCGCCAGCAACGCCGCCCCTGCCATCGCGTACGTCTTCGTATAGGCCAGCGGCCTGAAGAGGCGACCCTCCTGGGCCTGAAGCGTAAACACCGGAAGGAAGGAGACCGTTATCATCAGCAGCGAATAGAACAGCGCGGGGCCCACCTCCCTGGAAGCGAGGGCGACGATCTCCAGATGGCTTCTCCGTCCGTTGTTCTGCTCCAGGTGCTTATGGGCATTTTCGATCATCACGATGGATGCGTCGACCATCGCGCCAATGGCAACCGCGATCCCGCCCAGCGACATGATGTTGGAGCTCACCTCCTGCGTGTACATCATGCCGAACGAAATGAGCACACCGGTTGAAAGTGAGAAAATCGCCACGAACGCGCTGCGAAAGTGCAGAAGGAACACGATGCAGACCAGCGCGACCACCGCCATTTCCTCGATCAGCTTGTTTCTCAGATTGTCGATGGCGCGGCGTATGAGCGCGGACCGGTCGTATGCCGCCCTTATCTCAACGCCTTCGGGCAGACCGGACTTGAGCGATTCGATTTTCTCCTTGACCCGATCGATCACAGCCAGCGCGTTTTCGCCGTAACGCATCACGACGATTCCGCCCACGACCTCGCCCTCCCCGTTCCATTCGGCCAGACCCCTGCGCAGCTCAGGACCCAGCTGAACCGTGGCGATATCACCCACCCTTACCGGCGTACCCC
>CAZKDZ010000178.1:0-18065 GCA_964551635.1 uncultured bacterium
TGCGAAAGACATCCTGTGATGCTTATCTTGACCTCCCACGGTAGTTTCCTCCTATGTCATTGTGTAATGGTTATGTGCGTAACCATATTATAATACAATGACTTGGGTATGGAAACTACCTTTTTTATGAATTATTCAGGCTAAATCTCGTCCAAAATGACAAATCGGCGCAACTGCGACAAAATGTCGCAGTTGCGCTTTCTCGTGTCAAGAAGATATGAGTGCATTCAATGTCGAGCCACGTTGATTTCTGGCGTCACCTCCATATAAGTACACTGAAATTGGGAGATTCAGACAAGACGACCAGCGCCTGGTCTGAGTTGGCATGATATTTGCGTTAACCTGTGACAAGCAGTCCGCATCGCGCAGCCGGCCATCTGGCTACGCGAATTCGTCTGTCCGGTCAAACCAAGCGGAAGAATTACGCGAATCGTGCGATGTGGTTTCCCGAAATCCTATGTCGGAGGAGTGTGCAATGTCACATCTTGATGCGCTTGTACTGTGGTGGGAGCGGATCTTCTTGTCTTTTGGCGGCGTTATCGTCCCGCTGGTCACGCTTGTGCTTGGATGGCTGGCGGCCTACGTACTGTCATTGGTCGTCCGGCGAATTCTGCACAGAACGCAGCTGGACGATAAATTCCTCCGCCTCGTAATGGGAGAAGAGGCCGCATCGCAGGTCCGGCCGGAACGATTCATCAGCAGGATCGTGTTTTATGTAGCGATGCTTCTTGTTCTGGTAGGCTTTTTCCAGATGTTGGGGATGACGGCGCTTACCGAGCCGCTAAACGCGATGTTGAACCAGATTTTCGCCTTTATGCCCAAATTGCTCAGCGCCGGCGTTCTGCTCTTTATCGCGTGGGTAACGGCTAGTGTGATGCGGCGAGTGGTCAGAGGAATCATATCTCGGGCTGATCTTGAGAAACGGCTTGCCGAACCTGCCGGTCTGGCGACACCTGACCAAAGCAATCTGCCGGAATTTATCGGCAACGCCGTCTACTGGCTTGTCTTCCTTGTCGTCCTTCCGGCGATCCTGGGCGCACTGGATCTTCAGGGTCTTCTCCATCCCGTACGCGACATGGTGACTGAGGTCGCCAAATATATGCCCAATGTGCTCGCAGCGGGCGTTATCCTCTTCTGCGGTTGGCTCGGGGCGCGTATCGTACAGCGCGTTGTCGTCAATCTGCTGGACGCATCGGGAGTAAATGATCTCGCTGACCGAGTCGGGCTCGGCCAGGGTGTTGGTATCGGACTGCTTTCTCGTGTCGCGGGCAAGCTGTCCTTTGCCGGCGTCATTGTCCTCGCTGCTATTGCCGCCCTCGAGTCTCTGAACTTCAGTACGATTTCGGAGCCGGCCAGCGCAATGTTGACCAACCTGTTAGGGGCCGTGCCAGCCATTTTGTTTACAGGAGCGATCCTTCTCGTAGGATATCTCGTTGCGCGTTTCGTCTCGCGTTTAGTCGACGACGTACTCAGGAACGTCGGCTTCAATTCCGTCGTACAGCGTCTGGGAATCGCGGAAGTCAGCGTCGCGGAAGACCGCTCCCCGTCCGTAGCCGAAGCGACGTCCGGCGCCCCCCCCGCGCCGACGCAACACCGCGCGACCTTTCTGCTGACGCGGCCACCATCGCAAGTCGTGGGATACCTAGCCATGGCGGCCATTCTGTTGTTTTCTGCGACGGAGGCCGCTTCGCAACTCGGGTTTGATGACCTAGCCGCGACGCTGGTTAGATTGACGGTGCTTTTAGGTAAATTTGTGTTGGCCGCGCTGATAATCGGCTTCGGTCTCTACCTGGCCGCCGTCTTCAGTCAGATCGTGGCCCAACGTGGAGGCGTTTATGCCTCACTGCTGGCGAATATTATCCGTGTAGGAATCGTTTCGCTGTCAGTGTTTATGGGGCTCAAAGAAATGGGTATCGCGGATCAGATCATCAACCTGGCATTTGGACTGATCCTGGGTTCGGCCGCCGTCGCCACGGCAATTGCTTTTGGAGTTGGCTGCCGAGACCTGGCCAGAAGTCATGTCGAGTCCTGGGTAAAAAAGATAGGCAATCACAAAAAGGACTGACGCGTTCCACGCGTGATGAGAGTAGTGAGGAAAATCTCTGCCGTAGCATCCAAACCAATCCCGTGTCCGATATTCAAACTTGCCAGATCGAACGGAGACAACCCAAATGAAGCCAAAGATCTACGTCATCGTCGCTTTGTCGTTCATCGCATCACCCGATATCTGGGCAATTTCGCCTGGTGACTACGACGTCCCGGTAAGCACAGCCCAGCAATTGCGATTAGGTGGCACTTACGCCTACTCAGCATCCGGAGGAAGTACCCAGACCAATGACGGCGCCGTATCCATGACCTATAACCGCTACTTTAACTCATTGCCCTACGCATGGGACGTCAATTTCCACGGCTTTGGTTCTACTCGCCGGACGGGAGACGGGGTTCAGGAGAACATCATCAATCTGGTGGCTGGACCGGGAATCAGGAAATATTTCAATACCGAACGCGACATTTTCTACTCCGGCGACCTGCGAGCTACGGCAAACAGCGATTTCGAACGTCCGACTATCGAGATTACGCCCGGAATCGGGTACGGTCGATTCATACGGGTTACGCCGCTCGCCCAGGCTCTCAGAATCCAGGAATTCCTGCTTGATGAAGGGGTGATCATGACGCAACTCCCTGATGACACCCTCATTGAGCTTGCACAGGTGTTGGAGCGTGAGGGCGAGTTCGAGACTGAGTATGGCGACCGCTACAAGGTCAAGTGGTTTGAAGCCATGGAAAACGTGATTGCGGATTCGGGCTTGTTTACGGGTGAGGGCTTGGGCGCGGTTGGTTCGCTCCGTATCGACGAAGTCCTTTTTCAGGAGCACGTAAACGAACGTTTCGTCGGGTGGGACGTTCGAACCGGGATCCGATTTGAAGTGCTGACCAGGGACTCGAGGACTGAACGGCAGGACCCCGGTCTTTCACTCCTGTTCCGATACTCCCGCCCTGCGGGCTGGCGTTCCCAATTCGACGTCAGCGTCCAATACACGTCACCGTTTTCCGGAGATTTCGGAACCGATATTTTCACGTTTTCGAGTTCGCTGAATTATCTGTATGAAGTAACAAATCGTATCGACTTTACTGTGAGCAACATCGTGGTCGCGGCACGTAGCATACCGGATATTCCAGCGTCGGTTGTGGGACAGATACGTTCTGGATTCATCTTCTTCATCGAGAATCAGGTTAACCTGAACCTGACCGGGACTTATTCCAGGGGAAGGGGCGCGGATCCCGCTCTCGGACTCAATCTGGCTCTCGAGTACCGCCTGCGTTAGCGCGGTGGATAATTGTAAACAGACAGATTTGTTGCGCAATCAAGCGGAGCCACACCCGTATTCGACTCAACTGCCGACGACCGGGTGGCTCCGCGAAGATTGTACTTGAAAAACAGGAATCCGAGGCCGGGCTGGCGGAAACCGGTCGAGAACGGGTGGAAAGACTCGCCTGCTTCTTGTCTGATTTCTCGATTGACGGCCATAAACCCGAATTATTCAGAAATGGTCACTATTGTTGTCGAGCAGAAGAGCGAGATTGTTACCGGAATGTCTTGAAGTGCATCTAGGAGCAACGCATGAAACGTCTCTTTGAAGAACTTCCAACATACCTGCTCATAGCGGTGATTCTTGTTACTGCATGTTTTGTGATTTGGCGTGTTGTCAACGGTTTAGGGAGCGGTTAAACCTGGGTTCTTCTTTCTCGTCTCAGGCGCCGCAAAGACAACCAGAACCGGTATTCTTTGCTGTTTCGCACCGGATACCGATGTTGCCTCGCCGCTCGCGTTTCGTCGTTATAGAGATCGAAATAAAGGCAAGTCACGATCAATGAGAAGGAGATTGCTATGCTTCCTTCATCCCATAACAAAAACCGGGTGTCCCGGTAACGGAAACAGCTACACATTTCGATCTTCGACCGGTATTTTTAATAGACACACGAATTGCGGAACTTTCCCGCGACGGTCAGGCAGAGTCGATCTCGCCGACCGTTGGCGTGACGATGCAGACCTCCCCACCGCCATCTCCGGACTTCGACGGCAGCGGGCTGGCGGGTTTCTCGGACTTCGTGGCGTTCACGGGCATCTTTGGGACGCGGCAGGGCGACGTGAAGTATGACGCGGCGTACGATCTGGACGGCGACGGAGGCATCCTGACCAGCGACAGCGGGGTGATGCTGCTTCGAGAGGTGGAGGCCAAAATCGGCATTTTGTATCGGATCGTTGACGCCATCACGGATCGTCGGCATCAAAGTTACGTGGATCACGCCACGGTGGAGCTGGTCGAGCAGCATGTCTTTCAGATGGCCTGTGGCTATGAGGATGCGAACGACTGCAATACGTTACGCGAGGACCCCGGTTTTAAGGCGGCCTGTGATCGGTTGCCGCTACCCGGTGCGGCGCTGGCCAGTCAACCCACGATGAGTCGGTTCGAGAACCGGTTCAGCAGAACCGATTTGGTTCGGATCGCCAAGGCTTTTGCGGACGTGTTTCTCGCCTCGTATGGGGAACCGCCTGAAGCCATCCTGTTGGATATCGATGACACCGAAGACGAGGTGTGTGGGTCTCAGCAGTTGTCGCGGAAGTGGCACCGCAAGGTGAAGATTTCAGATTCGTGGTCACCAACCTGCAACACGCCCAACCGTCACGTATCTACAAAACCGTCTATTGCTCACGCGGCAGGATGGAAAACTTCATCAAGAATCACAAGACCTTCCTCCATTCCGATCGCACCTCTTGTCACACCTTCCAGGCCAATCACTTCCGTCTCTTTCTCCACAGCGCCGCCTATGTCCTGATGCACATGCCCTGGAGACCATCGGGTTGCCGGCACGACATGGACTCACGCACAGCTCAATACCCTGCAAAACCGTCTCTTGAAAGTCGATGCGCGCGTCTGTGAGTTGAAAACAAAGATCAAGTTCCATCTGCCGACGACGTTTCCACTCCAACACCTTTATCGCAGGATCCTCTATAATCTCGCAACCGGTGCTGTTCCATGACCCGGCGACGTGCTGACCCGCCTTCACATTTGGATCCACACGACCAGGGCCCATGGAGACGTCTGCCCTCTTGACCAACACATGATAGTCAACCTGACGCCACGGCTCTACCGAGATCTCAGCAGACGCCACGAAAACGGCTTGGACACGCCAAATCAGTCACAGCCGCAGCGCCTTCGTCTCTCATATCACACGGAAGTTCCTTCGGCCCAAACAAATAGCATTTTCTAACGATTCATGAATTAATCAGGTTAAATGCAACATCCAAGTTGCTGGCCCCAGGTTCACATGACGGACTGCGGGATTTTTCATGCCGCGATTCATCTTCAGGCAGTGCGGTTCCGCGTGTCCAGAAACCCGACCAATAGTGAGCCGCCCTGAAGTGGGATCATTAAACCGGCTCGGACGAAGATGAAGGCCTTCGAGCGAAATTCCGTTGGACGTCGTTCGGTCTACCCTTCCCGTTAACTCCACTGACCGGATTCGCAAAATTCAGGATATTTTTGTTTGACAAATGGCATAACTTACGGTAACTTCTCAATTTATGCCACTTTTCGTTCTGAATTCCAACGTCCAATTGTAAAGGGAACTCTGCGGCTATGGCACAGGATCAGGCAACTTCTGCACGAACGTCCGCAGCCGCCCAACCGGGCCACGGATTTGGTACGGCGCCTGTCTTTCTCGCATCGATCAGCACCATACTCGGTGCGATTCTCTTCCTTCGATTCGGATACGCCGTTGCACACGTCGGACTTTGGGGCAGTCTCATGGTTATCGTCCTGGGGCATCTGGTGACCATTCCCACGGTCCTGGCGGTATCTGAGATCGCAACCAACCGCCGTGTCGCGGGAGGAGGCGCCTATTACATCATCAGCCGCTCCTTCGGAACCAGCATAGGGGGAACGATTGGAATAGCACTGTACCTCTCACAGGCAATATCCGTGGCCTTCTACCTTGTCGCGTTCGCGGAAGCGTTTCAGCCTGTCTTCAAATGGGTGGCGGAAGTCTACAACATCGAGCCTGAGGCGCGCTGGATCAGTGTGCCTTTTACGTTTATTCTGATCGCCGTGATGCTCACCAGGGGCGCCGCCCTGGGCGTCAAGGCGTTGTGGGTTGTCAGCGCAATTCTGGGGGTGTCGATTCTGACTTTCCTTTTTGGACAGGGTCCTGACTCGATCCGCCCCGACGCGCTTCACCTGACCGACAGCATTGAAGGTGCGGACGCATTCGGAGTCGTCTTCGCTACGTGTTTTCCCGCATTTACGGGAATGATAGCCGGTCTCGGTCTTTCAGGAGACCTTAAGAATCCCCAGCGGAGCATTCCTCTGGGAATAATCGCCGCGACGCTCGCAGGCATGTTCGTATACACGCTGGTCGCGATAAAGCTCGCCCAGAGCGCCACGCCGGAAGCACTGAACGCGGACCAGTTTGTCATGGCGCAGATTGCCGTGTGGGGCCCGGCAATTCATATCGGATTGGGCGCCGCCGCAGTTTCATCCGCCCTTGGCTCGATTATCGTGGCGCCGAGAACCCTTCAGGCGCTTGCCCGGGACAGAGTGCTGCCGGTTCCTAAATTAAACCGGTTGCTTGCGAAGGGATGGGGCAGCGCTCAGGAACCTGTTTACGCAACCTTTGTTTCCGGCGCCGTCGCGGTTTCGTTCGTCGTTCTGGGAGACATCGACTTTATCGCGCAAATTCTGAGTATGTTCTTCATGGTGACTTACGGCGCGCTCTGTCTGGTATCGTTCCTGGAGTACTTCGCAGGGAATCCGTCGTACCGGCCCACATTCAACTCGCGTTGGTACCTGTCGCTTCTGGGCGCCGCAATGTGCGCCCTGATGATGGTCCAGATGAGCTTGATGTACACGTTCATCGCGGTTCTGCTTATGGCGGTAATTTACGCAGGACTGCGACGCACCAGGAAGGGTGAACGTGACCTCTCTGCGATCTTTCAGGGTACGATGTTCCAGCTGACTCGTCGACTTCAGATCACGCTTCAGAAGAACCAGGTCGACAAGTCCGACGGTGGCTGGCGGCCGTCGATTGTCGCCGTGACCCGTTTCGGAGAGCGCCGCCTGGGGCACTTCGACCTGCTGCGATGGATCAGCCACCGGCACGGATTCGGGCACTTTGTCCAGTTCTATCAGGGAGACTATTCTGTTACCGCCGAGAGCGAAGCCCGGACCCACGTCGAGAAACTCATCGAACGGACAGACGTAAGCGGGGCAGGTGTATTTGTAGATTCTCTGATCTGTCCGACATTCGAACTGGCGCTTGCGCAGACTCTGCAGATGCCGGGAATCTCCGGCCTGCCGAACAACTGCGTGTTGCTCGAATTCGACAAAGAGCGACCGGAAGAGATAAACGAGACCGCGCAAGGTGTGCGTCTCGCGGCGGAGTCGAATTTTAATGTACTCACCCTGCGGTCTACGAACTACCGGTTCGGTTACAGATCTTCCATTCATCTCTGGGTGACTCAGGAAAATCTCACGAACGCGCCGCTGATGCTGCTATTGGCGTACATCATTGTCGGACATCGCGATTGGCGACGTGCCGCGATCAGACTGTTCGCGTGCTTCAACGCAGGAGATGCGGAGCGCGAGACCGACCGGCTCTCGAGTCTGATGACTACAGGACGGCTGTCGATTTCCAGACAGAATGTGACTTCCGTCGATTGCGCGGACCCCGAAGCCCTCGAAAAGGAAGTCACCCTCCGGTCTTCCGAGGCCGATCTGGTTATCGCCGGCCTGAACGTGGAGAACACCGAATCAGACGAAATCGAGCAGCTGCTCAGGAGCTACAACGGCGCCAACGACGTATTGTTCGTCCACGCAACCGAGAAGGTATTGATCGAATAGCGCCATCCCTAACAGTTCGGCGGCCGGTCTATAATACCTGTATGTTCTCCCGGATCGCACCTGCCTGTGTTGCCAGCTATGGCCCATAGCTCCCAAATGTGCAATTCCCGCAATACTCCGGTCTTCGTTCATATCCAGTGGTCTGTCGTCCTCGCGACGTTCGTCGTGATCCTCTCTTGCGGCGACCTCGCGAATGCAGCCGGCACCGACCATCACCTCACGATTCTCCACACCAACGACCTGCTCGGGAGACTGCTTCCGGAACCCTATCTTGAACAACCTGATTGGGGCGGTTTCGCGCGCCTTGCCCACGTTATAGAACACGAACGGGGCGCCGGCCACGACTCGGTATTGGTCCTGGACGGTGGCGACGCATTGGGCGATTCGCCGATCGCCGCCGTAGACGCCGGTCGACTGGTCGTCGACTTGATGAATCGCATGGGATACGATGCCATGGTGCTAGGGAACCATGAATTCGACTATGGTATTGATTCTCTATACGCTCGACGCCATGAGGCGACATTCCATCTGCTCGGTGCGAATATGGACGTAAGATCGGAGGGTCCGCCTTTGACGGCGCCCTATGTCCTGATGGATCGGGCGGGGCTCAAGGTCGCCGTGATCGGTCTGGTCTCACCCGGCACGACAAAGTTGATAAACAAGATACACAACCCCTCCCTTGGCATTCGCGACCCGCATTCCGCACTCCAGACGCTGCTGCAGGGACCGGCGGGGCAGGCGGACCTGCAGGTCGTTCTGGTCCATATGAACGCCAGGGAAGCCGAAGACCTGGCTCTGTCCTTTCCGGAAGTTGATTTATGGATTGCCGGAAGTCTCGCCAGGGTTACGCCGAAGGGAACCTATCAACACGTGGTCCGTTTTGGTGGAGGCGGATACCTTGTCACCACACCCGGCAGAGGTGCCTATCTGGGGCGGATAGACCTGCGGCTACGGCGAGACTGGGCGGGGATTGAACTGATGGACGTCCGGCCCACGCTGGTTCCCGTTGGTCCTCATGTGATGCAGGACAGGCACGTGTCGCTCCTCATCGACAGACAGCACGAGACCCTGAAACAGACTCTACGCGAAAACGTAGGCCGCATTAATGGTCCCATCGTGGACGCGCCGCAGTGGGTGGCCGATCTGATACGCACGCGCCTCGACGCCGAAATATCCATCATTAATCGCGGCACACTACGAGAACTGAATCTTGATGGCGACATCCAGTTGGAAACACTCTTTCAACTGGTGCGTTACGACGACATTCTGATTCCCGTGGAGGTATCCGGAAGGCAGCTGCGGGCAATGGCCGAAAGCAGCGCTCGACGCACGCGCATAGGAGAGCAACTGGTGTTTTCCGGCTTCGATCCCGAATCAGGCCGGGTCGGCGGCAGGATGCTCAGCCGGAAGGAGCGCTACCAGGTGGCCACGACCGGCTTTCTGGCCTCCGGCGGCGATGACTACCTGAACCTGAAGGGGTTTCCGGATTCGATATCGGGCCGGGAGATTACGCTGCGCAGACTGCTCGAAGAACACCTGCGTGCACATCCTGCCGTGGGCCGTTGGGATGGCGCGAGGCAAGCCGGACGCGGGGCGTGGAAGAACAGAACGAGCCTCAACGGGTCGCTGTCCCGGACAACTGTCGATGCCTCCGCGGAACGGTATCGCGGGGTGTCGTTTCTTGGAGGAGACGATGCATTGGCCTGGAACGGACAACTGGAAAGCCACAACAGCTACGAGAGCCGACGAGGCACGCTCGCCGCGAAATTGCGCACAGGATTCGGCCAGGTGGTCACGCGCGAACGCCGCCGCGATGCCGTCGACCGCGTGGAACTTGAGGTACTCTACACACTGGCGGGACGCCGTCCGGCCCCGTTTCTGGGATTTGACGTCAACACGGTCTGGACGTCCGGACAAGATGACAGTCATCCCGTGACGATGCGGATGAAAGGCGGCGTGTACCGGTCTCTCGGTTCCGATGCCGGCGTTCGCGTCGGTCTCGCCGTCGAGAGGGACTTTGTTAAGGCGGACTATGTCGCCGGACTGGAAGTCGCGCCGAAATACAGGGTGCAACTGCGACCTGGAAACGTCCTTGCGTCGGAAACCAAATTCTTCTGGGGGGCGAGCCAGAAGAGTACATTGTCGCTACAGAATTTCAACAACCTTCAAGTCCGGCTGGTCGGCAACCTGGCCGCCACGCTGGATGCCAACCTCTTTCTCCATCGAGACAGTACAGTCCAGGCGCTGGCTGTCAAATCCGAGATACACTTCGGATTGGGTTACTCGTGGAGCAAGAAATGGTTTTGATGCATTTTCGGCTGGCGGTTTGAGCCAAAAGCGCTGCCAACAGCCTCTACTGTGACTCTATATTCCGTAAAATCAATTATTTAATTTGCATTTCGCAATTCCTGGAGCGTCACGTGAAATTGAGCCGATTTCCGAATTCGGCCGATGCCGGTCATCTGATCTGCGGCTGGCGCGAATGGGCATCCCTTCCTTCGCTTGGGATCGCTTCCATTAGAGCCAAGCTCGATACCGGCGCCCGCACGTCGGTACTCCACGCATGGGACATCGAGACGTATGAAGATTGCGGGCGCGACTGGGTCAGGTTTCGCGTTTTTCCGGCGCAACGAAGCAAGAAACGGTTTGTGTGCTGCGAGTCGCGGATTGCAGACCGGCGCTGGGTGACCAACTCCGGGGGTTCACGGGAGCGGCGATTCGTCATCTCTACGGACCTGACGCTGGGCGGCGAGTCATGGCCGATCGAACTCACGCTGACGAACCGGGACGAGATGGGATTCCGAATGCTTATCGGTCGTGAAGCCATGCAGGGCCGGCTGATCGTCGATCCCGATGCCTCCTACACCGTCGATAAACCCGCGGAGAAAAAGAGCCGCACAAGAGGTTACCGTATCGTCAAAGGCCAGGAAAGGACACAGGAATGAAGATCGCCATGCTCGCAAGAAATCGGAATCTGTACAGCCACAAGCGTCTGGTCGAGGCCGCTGAAGCCAGAGGACATACAATCGATATCATCAACACGACACAGTGCAATATGAACATCACGGCACATCGCCCGCAGGTCATGTATAATGGCCAGTCCCTGACGGGCTACGACGCCGTAATCCCGCGTATCGGCGCGTCCATTACCTTTTATGGCCTGGCCGTGCTGCGGCAGTTCGAAATGATGGGCGTCTGGCCGCTGAACGAGTCCGTCGCTATCGGGCGTTCCAGAGACAAACTTCGAAGTTTACAGCTCCTGTCGAGAGAGGGGATCGGCCTACCCGTTACCGGATTCGCCAATTCAGCGAAACAGGCCGAAGAAATGATCAAGATGGTAAACGGTCCGCCGGTCGTCATCAAATTACTGGAAGGCACGCAGGGAATCGGCGTCATCCTCAGTAACACCATGTCATCCGCCAAAAGCGTATTCGAGGCCTTCCGGGGCGCGAAGATAAACATCCTCGTGCAGGAGTTCATCAAGGAAGCCGGGGGTTCGGATATCCGCGCTTTCGTCGTCGGAAACAGAGTGGTCGGTGCGATGATGCGGCATGGGGCGCCCGGCGAGTTCCGTTCCAATCTGCACCGTGGCGGCACCTCGGAACAGATCCGAATTACACCGGAAGAACGCTCGACCGCCGTGCGGGCGGCGAGGGTGATGGGTTTGAACGTCGCCGGGGTCGATCTCCTCCGTGCGAACCACGGTCCGGTACTGATGGAAATCAACTCCTCGCCCGGTCTGGAAGGGATCGAAAAAGCCACCGGGTTCGACATTGCCGGGCAGATCATCTCGTTTATCGAGAACCACGCCAAACCCCGCAAGACCAGGACGCGTGGAAGGGGATAGTCAATGTCCGCACGAACGCCGCGTTCATCGCGGGTGGTACGCATAGGCGGCAAGGAAATCCGGCCCGGTACCAGAACTCAGATCGACCTGCCGATTACCGATCTGTCGACCCACGTTCCCCTCACGATGCCGGTCCACGTCGTCAATGGCCGGCGAGACGGACCCCGGCTGTTTGTGGGGGCGGCGCTGCACGGAGACGAAATCAACGGCGTGGAGGTCATCCGCCGCGTCGTGAAACTGAGCGCAATAAGGCGACTTCGTGGGGTGCTCGTCGCCGTGCCCATCGTCAATGTTCCTGGCTTCTTGAGCCTGAGTCGATACCTGCCCGATCGCCGGGACCTCAATCGCTCCTTTCCCGGTCTGACCAGGGGCTCCCTCGCCGCCCGGCTGGCAAAACTGATCCTGGATGAAATCGTCGAGGGCTCCACCCACGGCATAGACCTTCACACGGGCGCCGTTCATCGGACCAACTTTCCCCAGGTCCGTGCGAATCTGGAAGACGCGGAAGCGGAACGAATCGCGCAGGCCTTTGGCGTCCCGCTCGTGATCAACGCCGGATTTCGAGACGGGAGTCTTCGGCAGGCGGCCCATGAACGCGGCATTCCGGTCATCGCATACGAGGCCGGTGAGGCTTTGCGTTTCGATGAAGCCGGAATTCGCGCGGGCGTCAAGGGCATCATGAGAGTGATGCGTGAACTGGGAATGCTGCCGCCCCTGAGAAGTGCGAAGCCCGTCCACGATCCTTTGATCGTTCGTTCCACCCGGTGGGTGCGCGCGCCGGGAAGCGGCGTGGTCAGGATCATCAGATCCGTAGGCGTTCAGGTAAAGGCGGGGCAGGTCCTGGCCATCATTTCCGATCCCCTTGGCGAGTCCGAAACGAAGATTGAGGCGCCTACGGACGGCGTTGTCATCGGCCGCACCAACCTTCCGCTCGTACACGAGGGCGATGCGCTCTTCAACATCGGGTTAACGGCCGGAACCCAGGTGGAAGCGCGCACGCTTGACGACTTCGACCCGTTCGAGGAGTACGAATCGGGTGCAACCGGGGAACTGGCGAGCGAGGAGCCGCAGATCGTCTGATCCGGGTCAAGCACACGTGGAGCCGTTTTGGCCCGCTTCGCATGATGCGGTTGCGCCGGGCCCGGCGTGCGCTACCTTCAACCTCGTCTCCTGATACGAGAAGGCCATGAAACAGTTGTTCTTCCGCTTTGCACCCTATCTGGTTGCCGTACTGATGGTTGCAAACGGATTCTACTCCGTGGCGGCCGGATTGAGCGAGGTCTTCCACCTGGATCGGTACCTGGCGGTTGAATTGGCTGAAGTGCGGGACTATCTCAAGGTGGTGCCCGCCCCGCAGTTCGGAGGCTTCGTTGAAGTATTCCTGGGGATCACGTTCATCCTGCTGGGCAAGGGCCTGGCCGAGCGGCGCCGGCGCGCACGAAACGGAGCGATCGCTGCGCTTCTGTTGAATATCGCATATCAGTTATATCACGAGCTGTCTCTGAAATACTGGATCCTGTCGGCGACGGGCCTGCTGCTTCTTGGGATTTTCCGCAAGGAGTACATTCGTACGAGTGAACGTTACAGGTGGAATTACGCAGAAGTAATCGCCGTGATATCGATCGTCTTCGCACTGACCTACGGGATTGTAGGCGTATATCTGCTGCGCACCGAATTCAACGGAATCGAAAGTTGGACGGACGCTGTTTATTTCACGGTCGTCACGTTTACAACCCTTGGCTACGGAGATATCCTTCCCACAAGCCCTAACGCCAAATGGTTCGCCGTTTCTATGGTGAGCATCGGCATCGGCCTGTTCCTGACGGCTCTGACGGTATTGGTGGGGCCGCTGATCGAAAAACGTCTGAAAGGAGTTCTTGCCGTCGTGAGCCAATTCCGCAAGACCGTCAACCACGTGATCGTGTGCGGCCACACAAGGGTCTCCGAGAGCATCGTCCACGAATTGCAGTCGCGCAACGTACCCTTCGTCATCATCGAAGAACATCAGAATACGGTTACCTACCTGACAAACAAGGGTCTCGACGTGCTTCAGGGGGACCCGTCGGAACGTGAAGTCCTGGATGGCGCCAATCTTCCCGGAGCGGCCGCCGTGATTATCGCAACGGACTCGGACGCCGTCAATACGCTGGTTGCGTTAACGGCATGCGCACTTCGCGAGGAAGGAGATCGTCACAATTTCCGCATTGTCGTTCGGATCGAGAACGAAGAGAATGTCGCGAAAGTGCAGGGCATCGGCGTTGACGAGATCATCTCCCCCTCCACCCTGGGCGGCAGGCTGATGGCGCAGCGCGCCCTGTGCGCAACGGAGGGCGCCCCGAGTGGCTGAGGCATATCTGGTCGATATCCATGAATGGTTCCTGAACGTCCTTCCGGACTTGCTGAAAGGGCTTTTCATCGTTGTCCTCGCATGGTTGGCCAGCCGTCTGGTCAAACGGCTGGTCACCCGTGCGGCAAGGCGTATGAAATGGGACACGATTCTGTGGGACTATTTCGGTACCGTTCTGCGCTACCTGGTCCTGATCGTGGGATGGGTTTCCGGATTGAAGCAGGCCGGCTTTCCGCTGGACGCGGTACTCACCACGTTTGGCATCAGCGGAATCATCATCGGACTGGGCGCGCGCCGGTCCATCGCCAACTACTTTTCAGGGCTGATGATGCTTGCGGCCAAACCGTTCAAACAGGGCGACCTGATCGAATTCGGACCGCCGCCCCAGATCGGCCGGGTCACTGAAGTGAAGATGACCTATACCGGCCTGGTGACTCTCGACAACGTGCGGCTGGTCGTGCCCAATTCGGTGATCTGGCGCAACAAGATCGTCAACTTCTCCTCACTGCGGCAGAGGGCCATCCGCATTCCAATCTCTGTCCCGTACGACGTGGACGTCGACTGGGTTGCGGACGTCGCCCTCGACGTTCTGACCCGGCATGAGGAAGTCCTGAACGATCCGGCGCCGACCTGCAGGATGTCGGAAGTCACGGCGGAAGACGTGAAGGTGATGGTTGTCGCATGGAGTGACGCGGACAATATGAACATCTTTGGCGACGTGGTCATCCGCATGCGGACGGCCTTCGAAACAGCGGGGCTGGCCGCCACCGTGCCGGCAACGGCAATCGATCTGAAACGGGAGGAATGACCTTGGACCGTCCCGAAGGCGGGTACGTCTCCCTCGACGAAGCCGTGGCAATGCTCAGCCTCACCCGTCCGGAGATCTATCGCCGCGTCCTGGACAAGACCCTCAAGGGAGAGAAGATCGACCGGCGCCTGTGGTTCCCGCAGGATGAGGTCAGACGATATGCCGGAAAGCTGGAAAATGACCGCAGTCTCCTCAAGAAGGTCGTTGGGAAATGGCTGACTTTCTTCGCCGGAAGATTGGAGAATCAACCCTGGGCGGAAATGGCGGACGTTGGCGGGAAAGATTCCGGCGAGCAGGTGGCCGAAATCGGGGAACGCATGTTGCAGGACGCCGTGCTCGCGGGTGCAAGCGACGTCCATCTGGATCCTCTGCACGAGGGCATGAGACTGCTGTTCAACGTCGGACGCTGCAGGGAAGCAGCCCGCTTCGAAGCCTGCCTGCGGGAACCATTGGTCGCCTGGCTGACGGGACTGACAGACCTGAAAGAAGAAGGCGCCTCGGGAATCCGGGAAGGTATGCTCAGCAGACCGTGGGTTGAACCGGCGTGCCAGATGCGTCTGACTGAAATCCCGACGGCCCTCGGTTCCCATTTCCATATTCATCTCTTCACCGGCTGTGAGAATTCGTCGCTGGAAGACCTGGGCTATACGTCGAATCAGGCGAAGCGAATCCGGCAGGACTTCGTATCGCGGCCGGGGATGATCCTTCAGGTTGGCTCCGGAACGCCGGAGGACGACCGAAACCGGATTACTATGGCGCGCGAATGGGCGGATTCGGGCAGGCTCGTCGTGTGTATCGACCACAGGCCTGGGTTCAGGGCGGAGCAGCTGATTCAGCTGGATCTCCGAAACAGCGAGGAATCCAATGACGGGGAACTCTGGCGGACCGCGTTTCGGATGGCCCCCCACGTTCTTGTTGTGGATGAGGTCCGCGACCCTGTTGAGGCCAGGGCGCTCCTGGAGGGAGTGCGCGGCGGAGCCGTCGTGCTCGCCCATGTAAGTGCGGGCAGCCTGCAGGAGGCGCTTAGGAAGCTGACTGAGTTTGACCTCGACGGGTTCGCGGTGGGTCGCGCCTTCCTCGGCGCGGTGGAGAAGGCGGTTGTGCGCCGGTTATGTGACAGGTGTTCTCGCAAACGGCCGATCGATCCGGGCGAAGCTGAGCGGATCGGAATCGAGGTAGGCACTCAGGTTGGCGTGGCTGTGGGGTGTCAGGCGTGCGGAGACGGCTTCTCGGGAAGCCGCCAGGTGTACGGGCTGTGGACCGCGGAGCCGGAAATCGCCGCATGGATGGCCGGCAATCGGGATTGCCCGCCCCCGCAGCAGGACGTGCCCGGCAGCCTGGCAGCGGGTTTGCGAAAAGCGGTACATGACGGGGAAGCGACACCCGATGAAGTGATCGCTTTCTTCCCTTAAGTCCCATGTGATCCGGCAAACGACTACGTGTATTGACAGGTAAAAACGAAGAGGTGAGACATGGAGTATATTCCCGTGATCATGGCCGGACTCACGGCGATCATTCTGTTCGTCTTCGGCCTGGAGAACTTCTCGACCGAAATCGAACAGATCTCCGGAGAGCGATTCCGCAAGTTCCTGGCCAGAGCAACCCGGATCCCCATATTGGGCGTGCTAATCGGCGCACTGGTCACGGCCGTGATCCAGTCCAGTTCCGCAACTTCGGTTATCGTCGTCAGTCTTGTGAACGCCGGTGTGCTCACGTTCAGAAACAGTGTCGGCGTTGTCTTCGGGGCGAACGTCGGAACGACCATTACCGCCCAGCTTGTCGCGTTCAAGCTGACGGCGTTCGCGCCGGTATTCATCATTCTCGGCTTTGCGCTATCGTTCGTGCGCTCCAGGGTCTCCATCTTCGGCAAGTCGATATTCTACTTCGGTTTTGTCTTTTTCAGCCTCAATCTCATCTCCTCGTCTCTCGAGCCCCTGCAGAATGAGCCCGCGCTGAAGAACTATCTGCTGCAGCCTCAGAACCCGTTGCTCGCAATTCTCATTGGCGGCCTCTTTACGGCCGCAGTTCAGTCCAGCTCCGTCACCACCGGGCTGGCGATCGTTTTCGTGCAGCAGGGACTGTTAGGCCTCGAAAACGCCGTTCCGCTGATCATGGGCGCAAATATCGGCACAACCGCAACGGCGCTGATCGCAATGTTGAATATGGACTCGGCCGCCAGAAAGACGGCGCTCAGTCATTTCATATTCAACGTCGGCGGCGTACTGATATTCCTGCCCGCGCTGTTCGTCTTTGGTGGGGAATTAAACGCGTTCGACAGCAATCCTGCGATCGCCCTTGCGAACATCCACCTCGTCTTCAACGTCGCAACGAGTCTCATCTTCGTCCTGCTCATCAAACCGTTCGTCAGGCTTGTCAATGTGCTGCTGGGCGAGGACAAACTCGATTTCGCGCGTCTGCCCATTCCCGTGTTCGATGAACACGACGCTTTCAAGAAGGTAACCTCCGGTCTGCGCCGAAACCTCGACGATCTCCTGTCCTTTCTGCAGGAGAGCTACAATCTGGTCACGCTCAGCATCGAATCGAACTACCGCAGCATCTATGACGCATCCGCCCGGCGAATCGAATACGTCGGCTTCCTGGAAAAGGAGTACGTCGGGTATTTCTCAAGGGCCGTGGCGTCGGTGAAACAGGAAAAGGAATCCAGGGAATTGCTCAGAATGCACAGGCAGTTCGACTATCTGTTTCAGATTTACGATTCAATCGACGACATTTTCAACACGAAGAAAGCCCTTGCAGAACACTTCGTCGAGCTGGAGAGTGACGTTCTGTTGATGGTAAGAAAGTTATCCAGCGAGACGCTGGCCCTGTTCGAGGAAATCCACAGGATGCAGGCGGGGAAAACCAACGCCAAAGTCGAGGCCAGGGCCGGCGACCTCCAGCGTCTGCTGGACGAGATCGACGGAGAACTGCTCCCGCTGCTGGCGGAACCCGATCGCGCCGACGCCGGGACGATTTCAAATTTCGTGACCTATTCCAGGCGCCTCAAGGACAAGCTGGTCAATTTCGCCGACACGTACCACGATGAGCGTTGATCCGCAGTGATCCGGGAACCTGAATGTCGAATGTATGCAGAAGAATAAAGGCGATTGGATGTCAAAGGTCCCGGATACTTGAGACACTGGACGTGAACGGAAATTACAT
>CAZKDZ010000179.1:0-8971 GCA_964551635.1 uncultured bacterium
TGAATTGCGGGAGCGCGTGGAGGCGCGGCTGGCGTTCAAATTGAATACAACGCCGGCGCGCGAATGCCTGGACCACGCCGTCGCCCGGATCCGCGCGGGAGAGGACGATCCTTACAATGCCGCAGAGAGGTTATCGGGCGATATGTGAATCCAATGTGGACGTAGGCGTGAAGCGCCCGGCCGACCTGTCGGGCCGAATGTCCACGCAGGACACAAAAAGGCTGCCGGAAAAGTCGGCGGTCGCAATCAGAAGTGACTCGTAAGCCGAAGCGCGTACAGGATGGAGCTTTTTGATTTGACGATGGAACATCACCGGCACGCAAAGCTGGAAGTTCAAATAGGGAAGTATGATTTATGGCAATCAATCGGGACAAACCGGATCGGTGGAAAGAGGACATTGCGCGGTCGGTGGACATGTTTAACGACTGGTTTATGCGCTTTGCACCGGAGGCTTACCGTTCGACGCGGACCCAAACCGCTAAGGATGTCGAGGCGACCCTCGATGCGACGAAGAACTTAACGAACGTCGGAGTGGAACTGCTGAGATCGAAGCCATCGGTGTTGCCATCATTGCGCATGTCGACTTGCCCTCCCCTGGCCGTGGACCGACTCATTGGCCTCGCCGGCGTCTCCAAGAACTTGGTCAAGTCGATGGACAAAGATAACAGACTCCCGCCGCGAATGCCGATTCGTAAGCTGAACATAGACCTTGAGAAGATTGCAAAGGTAATCGAGAAGATGGCTGACCCGGACGTCTTTGTATGGTTGGAGCGCAGTGACAATCCGTCCGAACAGGAATTCTACCGGGCGGCGACGATCGTGGCTGATCGCTTGTGCGGGTCCGTTGCCAATCCAATCATCCGCAACGCGCAGGAAAAGCGTCAGCTCGACGCGATTGACAAGTGGTTGAGAGCTCAGGAGTACGAAAAACTACCGTCGGGTAAAGGCACGAAGTTTGACGCGCTGCGGCCGGGAACATACTCGTTCAGGCTCAATGTGCCAGTTGAGCAGGAAGGGACCCGAGAGTCGATTAATATTCCTGTGGACGCGGTGGTGATGCCCAAGGCAGCGAAGACAACCGACTTGCCGGTATTAATCGAAGCAAAGTCAGCGGGTGATTTCACGAACGTCAACAAGCGACGGAAAGAAGAAGCGACTAAGATGAACCAGTTGCGCCGGACATATGGGGACAACGTGCGCTACATCCTGTTCCTGTGTGGGTATTTTGATACCGGATATCTCGGCTTTGAGGCGGCGGAAGGCATTGACTGGGTCTGGGAGCATCGTATCAACGATCTTGGCGAGCTTGGATTATAGATGATGAAAAGAGCGTTTGCAGGATTGGAGACGCGTCGGCTGGCACTACAGGATGAACTGGATGCTGGAAGAGACGCAGCCTCACGGAACAGAATGGGGCAGTTCGCTACGCCAGCCAACTTGGCTGTCGACATTTTGCGATACGCGAAAACCTGTCTCGGCAAGAACGAGAGATTGCGTTTCATCGACCCGGCAATCGGGACTGGCGCCTTCTATTCGGCCCTTCTACAAGTGTATTCCGATTCCCGACTCGAAGCTGCCATCGGATATGAGATAGACCCGCACTACGGGAGGCCGGCAACGAAGCTGTGGAAAAAGACGGGCCTCGAAATATTCCTGGAGAACTTTACGCTGGCCGACGCGCCACAGGCCCCCGATCGGTTCAATCTGCTCATCTGCAATCCGCCCTATGTGCGGCATCACCATATTGACAGTGTGGAGAAACAACGGTTGAAGTCGCGTGCGCAAGCCGCTTCTGGGGTTGCAATTAACGGTCTGGCCGGGCTGTACTGCTATTTCCTGTGCATAAGCCATTTGTGGATGAACGCCGGCGGACTGGCGGGGTGGTTAATCCCCAGCGAATTCATGGACGTGAAGTATGGGATAGCGGTGAAACGCTACTTGCTGGACAAGGTGACTCTTCACCACATTCACCGCTTCGATCCGAATAACGTGCAATTCTGCGATGCACTCGTGTCATCGGCTGTGGTGTGGTTTCGGAATGAACGTCCTCGACCGCGACATCAAGTGCGATTTACCTACGGCGGAACACTTGAACAACCAATGTTGGATCGGTTGGTCCCACTCGACGAGTTGCGTCGTGAGCATAAATGGACGCGTTTTCCTAAGGACAAGATCCATGAAACTGCAGATGGACCGGTGCTGGGAGACTTCTTCAATGTAAAACGCGGTTTGGCTACGGGTAACAACAGGTATTTCATTTTGTCAGCTGAGGAGATTCGTAGGCGCGAGCTGCCGATGGGTGCATTCAAACCAATTTTGCCGAGCCCTCGATATGTGCCCGACGACGAAATTGATGGCGATCGGGTAGGCAATCCTATTCTCAGTCAGCGATTGTTCCTGCTGGACCCTCCGTGGACCGAAAGCGAAATCAAGAAACGCTATCCAAATCTGTGGACATATCTGGAAGAAGGTAAGGCAGAGGGCGTAGCTGATCGCTATATCTGTCGGCATCGGGCGCTGTGGTACAGGCAGGAATCCCGGCCGCCTGCTCCGTTTGTCTGTACCTATCTAGGCCGGAGCGACAGGAAGAGCGGAAGGCCGTTCCGTTTCATATTGAACAATTCGAAGGCAACGGCAGCAAACGTGTATCTGATGTTGTACCCGAAGGAATCGATTAATCGCGTCATCCAGGAAAAGCCGCTGCTGAAACGCCAGATGTGGAAATTCCTTAACGAGATCTCTCCGCACGTGATGCTCGGAGAGGGTCGCGTCTATGGAGGCGGACTACATAAGCTGGAGCCAAAGGAGTTGGCAAACGTACCCGCGGAAGCCATCGCCGGACTATTTCCCGAGTCGGCCCGAACTCTACACGTAAAGCAAGTTGATCTGTTTGACGAAACGACGCCGAACGGACTATAATCGACGATAGCAACGGGTGAAGGGTTCGCGCTGAGACCGAGCGGACCGTCACATTGGCGCCTAAATCCCGATACCCGCGAATATTACTCAGGCATTGAGTGTGTGGCATTCCGAAACGTTCCTTAGGGGCTTTGCCGGACGGTCTATGTGAAACTCAGTTGATCGAGAGTTCCAACCAATGAATTTCTGGACCGACAGGCGCGTTGCGGTTACCGGGGGCGCCGGCTTTCTGGGCAGGTATGTGGTGCGAAAACTGCGCGAGCGGGGCTGTTGTAAGGTCTACGGGCCGCGCAGCCGCGACCACGACCTGCGCGAACCGGATGCCGTACGGCGCATGTACGAAATCTCGCGTCCCGATCTGGTGATTCACCTGGCCGGTTCCGTCGGCGGCATTGGCGCCAATCAACGGTATCCAGGCCGTTTTTTTTACGATAATCTGGTTATGGGCGCCCATCTTCTGGAGCATGCCCGCAGGTTCGAAGTTCCGAAGTTCGTGGGTATCGGTTCGGTTTGCGCCTATCCGGTGTCCACACCTGTTCCGTTCAGGGAGGAAAACCTGTGGGATGGGTACCCTGAAGAAACCAACGCGGCCTACGGCCTGGCCAAAAAGATGATGATCGTACAGGGACAGGCCTACCGGGCGCAATACGGCTACAACGCGATTCATCTGCTCCTGTCGAACCTTTACGGACCGGGAGAAAACCTGGATCCGGAGACGTCCCACGGGCTCGCGTCCATGTTGCGGAAGTTTGTGGATGCCCGGAATCAGCGTCGCGACCACGTCTCCCTGTGGGGAGACGGCTCGCCAACGCGGGAGTTTCTGTACGTCGAGGACGCTGCAGAGGGCATCTTGCTCGCTTCGGAGTTGTACGATCTGCCGGAGCCCGTCAACCTGGGATCGGGAGCGGAGATCTCGATCCGTGACCTCGCCGAGAAAATCGGTAATCTGGCGGGATTCGACGGTCGGATTCACTGGGACAGGAACAGGCCGAACGGCCAGCCGAGGCGATGCGTGGATGTTTCCAGGGCGAAGCGGCATTTTGGATTCGAAGCCGCAACAACGCTGGATGACGGGCTTCGGCGGATGATTTCGTGGTACGAAGCGCAGACGCGCAAGGTGCAGACCCGATCGGATCTTCAAAAGACAGGTTGAAACGGGAGGCGGGCCCGACGTGTCCGAAGATCGTGATATCCGGCCGCCGGTCATCGGCGTTGGTACGATGAACATCAGTCCCCGCGCCAGGGCGCTGGTGAACGAGGTCCTGGACAGCAACCGGCTTTCTTACGGTCCTAAAACGCAGGCGTTCGAGGCCGGATTCGCACGCGCGCACGGATGCCGGTTCGGCGTGATGAGCAATAGCGGCACAAGCGCACTGCTGGTCGCCCTGGCGGCGCTGAAGGAATTGCATGGGTGGGCCGACGGAGACGAGGTCATCGTGCCCGCGGTGACCTTTGCAGGGACGGCAAATATCGTCTTTCACGCGAGAATGCGCCCGGTGCTTGTGGACGTCGATCCGATTCACTACGAGCTTGACCCGGAAAAAGTCGAGGCAGCAGTCACGTCTCGCACCAGGGCGGTCATTCCCGTCCACGTCTTCGGACAGGCGTGTGACATGGACCCTGTCCTCGAACTGGCCAGGCGATGCGGTCTCAGCGTCATCGAAGACTCGGCGGAGACCATGTTCGCAACGTACAACGGTCGCAGCGTCGGCAGTCTCGGCGAAATCGGGTGTTTCTCCACCTATGCGGCGCACCTGCTGACGACCGGAGTGGGCGGGCTGAATACGACCGACAATCCCGATTATGCCGAAAAGCTGAGATCGCTGATCAACCACGGGCGGGATTCTACGTATCTGAACATAGACGACGACGACCGGAAATCGCCGGAGGAACTTCGAAGAATCGTTTCCCGGCGATTTTCTTTCGTAAGCCTTGGGTACAGTTTCCGGCTGACCGAGATGGAAGCCGCCCTCGGACTGGCGCAGCTGGAGGCGTGGCCGGAGATGATCGCCCGCAGGAGGAAGAATGCCGCCTTGCTGACCCGGAGGTTGTCAGGGCACGAAGCGTTTCTGCAGCTTCCCCGGATTCGACCGGGATGCGAACACTCCTTCATGATGTATCCGATCGTCCTGAGGGACCAGAAAAAGGACGCGCTGGTCAATTTCCTGGAAGAGAACCGGGTTGAAACGCGCGAGATGCTTCCTCTGACCAATCAGCCGCTCTACCAGCAGCTGCTGGAAATCAGCGAAGCGGATTATCCCGTTGCGGAATGGATCAACAGGAGCGGGTTCTATATCGGTTGCCACCAGGATCTGACGTCAACAGACCTGGATCGAATCGTGGAGCTCTTCGATCGTTTCTTCAGGGGCGGACCTACCCCCTGACCCCCTTCCTAAAGGAAGGGGGAACGGTGACTGTTCGATGTACCGGGTTTGTGGTAGTGCCGAGATGGCGGTTTCCTGTCGATCAGAGCGTTATTTGAAAGTCCGGCAAGGCGAAGTCCGGCCTTGCACCCCCTTTCCTTTAGGAGAGGGGGCTGGGGGGAGAGGTCTGCGGAGCCGAGTGGAGAGGTCACGGCAGCGACGTCGATTGATTGGGTCTTTGATTCAAGCTGTTTCTTGTCGGACGACTCTTCGTAATTTCCCTCTGGAACGGAACACCAGCCGATTTTCGGTTTGAGTGTACGATATGGCCAGACGAACAGTTGTCCTGCTTACGCTCAACGAGGTCGAGGGCGTTCGGTGGCTGTTTTCATCCGGACACGATCTTTCCGCGATGGCCGACGAGGTGTTCGCCGTTGACGGCGGGTCCACGGATGGCACAAGGGAAGTCCTGGCATCCCGGCACGTCCGGATTGTGGACCAGCCGCGTCCGGGGAGGGGCGAAGCGTTTCGCGCGGCGGTCCGCGCGTCGAGCGGAACGTGCCTGGTTTTCTTCAGCCCCGACGGGAATGAAGATCCGGACGATATTCCCCTGCTCTTCGCGGCCATCGAAGACGGCGCCGATATGGCGATCGCATCCCGCTTCCTGCCGGGTTCGAGGAACGAAGAGGACGACGATCCGCTGCCGCTGAGAAAATGGACGAACCAGGCGTTTACATGGATCGCCAATTCAATCTGGAATCGGAGACCTTATGTGACGGATACGATAAACGGGTTTCGCGGAATTACGCGGAAGGCATTTCAGAAGCTCGATCCCGGATCGACGGGGTATACGATCGAATATGAGATGACGATCCGTGCGATGAAACAGAGGATGCGAATCGAGGAGATTCCTACGAGGGAGGGAAACCGGGTTGGGGGGGAATCGAAGGCGCCCTCGTTCCGCACGGGAGTTCGGTTCCTCAAATTCCTGATACAGGAGATGGTCGCCGGCGACGGCCGATGAGAATGGCGGTTTGACGCGTCGACCTTTCCGGACTTAACCTGCGGCGCGCAGATGCGACTCGCCGACCGGGGCTCTCCCGTTGGTGAGCACGTCGAGGAGTTTTCGCGCCGCCACGGACAGGCTGCGGCCGCGTTTGTGCAGGATGCCCAGAGGTCTTGTGAGCACGTCGCCCTCGATGGTCAGCACCTTCAGGCTGCCTTCCTTGTGTTCCAGGTCTACCGAGTGTTCCGGCAGGATCGAAATGCCAAGGTCCACTTCGACGGCATCCTTAATGGTATCGATATGATCGAACTCCATCACGATGTTCGGCTGAATGCGGTGTCTCCGGAAGAAACTGTCCAGCGCATGCCGGGTGTGGGTTTCCTGGGAAAAGAGAATGAGCGGATGATCGCCGATGTCGTTAACGTCTATGCGGTCCTGCGCCGCAAGCGGATTCGCGGGCGGACAGGCCACCACCATATTGTCTTCGGAAAAGGGGATGATCTTGATATTCCGGTGGGGTCTGGGAAAGGCGACCACGCCGAAGTCAATCTCGCCGCTGGCGACGTCATCGTAGATGCGGGGGGTATGGTTGTAGTCCAGCCGGAAGTTGACCCTGGGGAAGGCTTTGAGATAGGTCTTGAGATAGGGTCCGAGTTCACGCATGCCTACGCTGTAAATGGACGAAAGGCGAACGGTGCCCGAGACCACGCCGTCCAGAGCTTCGACGCGTTGTAACATCTCATCGTAGCGCCGTACGATGTCGCCGGCGCCCTTGTAGAATACCTCGCCCTCCTTGGTAAGCCCGATCTTTCGCTTATGACGCTCCAGAAGCGGTTTGCCCTGCCGGCTTTCAATGCTCTTGATTTGCTGGCTGACTGCCGACTGCGTGACGCCGTTCAGGACCGCCGTCTTCGAAAAACTCTGGGTATCGATGAGGTCGCAAAAGATCTTCAGGCTCTGGATCAACACGTGAACGTCTCCTTCGGATGATTCCTGCCGGGTCCTTTTGCCGTTGACGAATTGTTCGGAAAACGAGCTCGGCAGAGGTTGTAGTGCCGTACGGATTGCGTCGCCGCACGTGGTGCGCAGCGAAGTATTTAAGATAAGAAAGAGTAATTCTGAAAGCAAGAAAATAATATATACTATTATATTTTCGTAAGTTCGTCCTGAAAGGAGCGGATGGGGTTGCCGGGAATGTACTGTTTTTGTATCTTGAAGTGCCGCACAATATCCAGACTTGCACAGGTGCGAACGTGAAGGAGAATGAAAGATGGCGGGATACAGGATTGAGACGGACAGCATGGGAGAGATTCAGGTTCCGGACGACCGGTATTACGGCGCTCAGACGGCCCGGGCGCTGATTCATTTTGATATTGGCGAAGAACGCATGCCGCAAGAGCTGATCAGAGCGTTCGGCATTCTGAAAAAAGCGGCGGCGATTGTAAACCATGAACTCGGAAAGCTCTCGCCGGATAAGGCAGACCTCATCGTACAGGCGGCCGATGAAGTCATCGAGGGGAAGCTGAACGACCACTTTCCGCTTCGAATCTGGCAGACGGGAAGCGGCACGCAGACGAATATGAACGCCAACGAAGTCATCTCCAACCGGGCCATTCAGATTGCCGGCGGGCAGATGGGCGGCAAGGATCCGATTCATCCGAACGACGACGTCAATATGGCGCAGTCTTCAAACGACACGTTTCCCGCTGCGATGCATATTGCGGCCGTTAGCGAGATCCACAGGCGGTTGATCCCCCAGGTCGCGAAGCTGCGGGATACGCTGGCAGGCAAGGCGGACGAATTCGAGGATATTATCAAGATCGGTCGTACTCATCTGATGGACGCCGTTCCGCTGACGCTGGGCCAGGAGTTTTCAGGATACGTGACGCAACTGACGAAGGGCCTGGAGCGGATTGAGCGTTGCCTTGCCAATCTCAATGAGCTCGCGCTCGGCGGCACGGCGGTGGGTACCGGGCTGAATACGCATCCGGAATTTGCCGACCGGGTTGCCGCACGGATCGCCGGGCTGACCGGCCATCCGTTTGTTTCCGCCGGCAACAAGTTCGAGTCACTGGCCGCGCACGACGCGATGGTGGAAACCAGCGGCGCACTCAAGACGCTGGCTTGCTCGCTGATGAAAATCGCCAACGACACCCGGTGGCTGGCTTCGGGCCCGCGCTGCGGAATTGGCGAATTGACGCTGCCGGCCAACGAGCCGGGCAGTTCCATCATGCCGGGGAAAGTGAACCCCACGCAGTGCGAAGCAATGACAATGGTGGCCGGGCAGGTGATCGGCAACGATATGGCGATTGCGGTGGGCGGGTCCTCCGGGAATTTCGAGCTGAACGTATTCAAGCCGCTCATTGTCTACAATCTGTTGCAGTCTGTACGATTGCTGGCCGATGCGTGTGCGGCGTTCAACGATCACTGCGCGGTGGGCATCGAGCCGAACCGGGAGAATATCCGGAACCACCTGGAACGGTCGCTCATGCTCGTCACGGCGCTGAACCCCAGTATCGGGTACGACAACGCGGCAAAGGTTGCCAAGAAAGCGTTCGACGAGAATCTCACGCTTCGGGAATCCGCGGTGGCGCTTGGAATGATGGACGGCGAGGCGTTCGATGCCGCGGTCCGGCCCGAGAAGATGACGGGGCCGGGCGCGTAACGTCAACGGGGTGAGGCA
>CAZKDZ010000180.1:0-7121 GCA_964551635.1 uncultured bacterium
CCCCTGCCGCTCGACTCCGGCAAGATCCAGGGCCGGCGGATCGTCGGCGGATACTCGGACGGCGGCAAACGTTCCTCGGGCTCCGACCGCGCCCTGCAGCTTCTCGCCCAAAACAAGATCCGCGCCGAAGAGATGATCTCCCACCGATTCCCCTTCCAGGAAGCGGCGGAGGCTTTCGACCTGCTGTATACGCGTCTGGGCGAAACGATGGGCGTCGTGCTTGTATGGAAGTAAGTACAGGTGACGCCGGTCCGGGGAAATGCCGGCCTCCAGCTCCCATTGGCCCGCCCCGCGTGTCGTTATCGGGAGGTCTTGTGAAAAACGGTTTCTACAAGGGCCACGGTCTGGGCAACGACTACATCGTCATGGACCCGACCGAACTGGAATTCGAACTCACGCCCGGCAATATCCGCACCATCTGCGATCGCAACCGGGGCATCGGCAGCGATGGCATCCTCACCCTCGAACCCGGGAATGGCGCCGACTTCGGCCTGCGCATTCTGAACCCCGACGGCAGCGAGGCTGAAAAGTCGGGCAATGGCCTGCGCATCTTCGCCCGGTTCCTCCACGCCACCGGTCGGACGGGAAAACGCGACTTCACGGTGGACACGATCGGCGGCCGCGTGGAGATCCGGGTACACCTGGACCATCACGGCGATGCCAGCCTCGCGACCGTCGAGATGGGACGGGCGGACTTCGATCCGGATGCGCTGCCGTGTACGTTGACGGGGAGCGAGCTTGTCGAACGGTCGATCACCGCCGCCGGCCGGGAACTGAAATTCACGGGCGTCGGCGTGGGGAATCCCCACTGCGTCATCTTCAGAGCCGCGCACGAGTCCTGGACCCGCGACGACCTGCTCGAACTCGGCCCCGCCCTGGAGAATCACGAACTCTTTCCCAATCGCATCAACGTGCAACTGGCCGTACCCACGGGTCCGAAGGAGATCTTCATCCTCATCTGGGAACGCGGCGCCGGCGAGACGCAGGCATCCGGTTCCTCGTCCTGCGCGGCGGCGAGCGCGGCCGTTCGCCTGGGGCTGGTGACGTCTCCGGTAACCGTAAACGCACCGGGCGGCGCCCTCCACGTCGCCGTCGATCCCCGGTTCCGTCTCACCATGAAGGGTCCGGTCTCCGAGGTTGCGCAAGGCGCCCTGAGTCCGGCCTTCGTCAGGGAACTTCAGGACGGATAACCGGGTTACCGCTGGCGGGTTGCGGGATTCCCCACTATGCGACCCGATACTTCTCCAGCGTCTCCTCGTTGATCGTTACCCCGAGGCCGGGATCCTCCGGCACCGTCACATGCCCGTCGACGACTTCGAAGCGTTCGTGCGTCAGTTCGTGGCGCAGCGGCGACTCCGACATGCAATACTCGAACATCTCCCCGCCCGGTACCGCTGCGAGCGCGTGAAGCGACGCTGCGATCGTTATTCCACTCTTGAAACTGTGGTTCACGACTCCGGTATGGCAACGGTACGCCATCCTTCCCACCTCCACCATGGTCGAAATTCCGCACCGACCCGGGTCGGGCTGTATCCAATCCAGCCCGCCATCCGTCGCCAGACGCTCGAATGCGTCGAGCCGCGCTTCCGCTTCACCCGCCGCGATGGGAACGGGGCTCGCCGCCGACAACCTCGCGTAGCCGCGCAGGTCGGACGGATGCAGCGGCTCCTCGAGCCAGAACGGACGGAACTCCGCGAACCGGCGCGCCCGCTTCAGGGCCGTCTTCCAGTCCCAGACCTGCCCCGCGTCGATCAGCACGTCCACCCCGTCTCCGACGCCCCGGCGGGCCTCCCGTACCAGGGCAATATCTGTCTCCTCGTCCTGCCCCATCGGCCCCCAGCCAAATTTGACCGCGGTAAAACCCTCCCCCGCAAACCTCCGACCGAGTTCTGCGGTCTGTGCGGGCGAATCGCCGAACAGGATTGAACAATAGGCCCGGAAGCGCTTTCTGAAGGGCCCGCCCAGAAGCCGGTAGACCGGCATGTCGCATGCCTTGCCTGCAATATCCCAGAGCGCCAGATTGACACCCGCCATGGCGTGCCGTCCCACGCCATCGCCGCCGTAGTAGTTCGTCGCGTTCGTCATGCGTTGCATACACACTTCCACCGCCAGCGGGTCCTCAAGGTAAAGCACATTCGCCAGACCGTTGCAGATCTGGTGCGACAGGGGCGCATCCACGACGGCCTTGACCGCGGTCGGACAGGAATCCACCTCTCCCCAGCCCGTGAGTCCGGCGTCGGTTTCAACCTTGATCAAACAGGTATCCTGCGTACCGTCACAGCTGTCCGTGACGTGAGGGAGCCGCAACACCATTGCGGTTATGGCGGTGATCTTCATTGCAAGCCTCCGTATTTCGAAATCGGCTTGAGCCACGGCGCCAAAGCCGAGCGCATTCCAGGGTGTACAGAAGGTTCCGACTGCGCATGATAGCCTCCCCGGTTCGGCCTGTCAATCCCGACGGAGAGATTGTGTGCAGGCACCAGAAACGGGTTGCACCGGCACGCCGTTCACCTTAGATTGTCCGCGACCTGTACAGAACCTGGGGAGATGCTGCTATGCCTGCCATTGGAAACCTCAGCGAAACCTACGATGCCGATGGCGTGCTGCCTCGAATCGACGTCTTCTCCGAATCCGAGATCAGCGCATTCAGGGCACAGTTCGACGAACTCGAAGCCAGAGAAGGCAGAGACGTCTGCCAGGTGGGTCTTCAGTCCCGGCATTTCGACGAGGAGTTCATCTGGCGGCTGGCCACGGACGCGCGCATTCTGGACGTCATGGAACAGGCCATGGGTGGGGATATCCTTCTCCTGGCCACGCACTTTTTCTGCAAATACCCCGCGAAAGCCGAAAGACACTTTGTCGCGTGGCACCAGGATGTCACGTACTGGGGTCTGAAGCCGCCGCTGGCGCATACGGCCTGGATCGCCATCGACGACAGCGACGCGGAAAACGGTTGCATGCGCGTCATCCCGGGTTCCCACAAGAGCGGGATCGTCACGCACGGCACGTCGGAACGGGACGGAAATCTGCTGAGCATCAACCAGGAAATCCCGGACGAACTCGTCGACACCCGCCGTGCGGTCGACCTGGAACTCGGTGCGGGCCAGATTTCGGTCCACAACGGCCAGCTCTTCCATGCAAGCATGCCCAATACCTCGAACCGGCGGCGCTGCGGCCTCACCGTCCGCTTTATCCCTCCTGAAGCGAGGCAGGTCGAATCCAACTCGATCGGCCAGGAATGGCGGCCCATCCTGCTTCGCGGCGTAAACAGATATACGCACCATCCTCTATTCTCCTTGCCCTTTCCACTGCCAAGACGAGATTTGTGATGGCGAAACCCCGGGTTGTCATCACCGGCGCGGCCGGTTACATCGCGGGACGGAGTCTGCCGGTCCTCAGAGAGCGCTATGACCTCTGCCTGCTGGACGTGCGAAAGACGGACAGGAACGGCAATGAGGTGGAGGACATCGTCCGGGCCGACCTTCTCAACCGGGACCGGAATGCGTATCGGGAGCATTTCTCGGAAACGGACGCGGTGATCCACTGCGGTTTCACGCGTGCCAACGCGCCCGAGGACCAGTTCCGGGCGGAATCCGACAACATCGCCATGGCCTATAACGTCTACCAGACCTGTCTGGAAGAGAACGTCCGCAGGGTGGTCGTCATCAGTTCCAATCACGCCACCGACTTCTACGAGACGCTCATCTGGTCCGGGCGCATGGAATTCGTGACACCGGAAATGCGCCCGCTTTCCGACAACTTCTACGGCTGGGCGAAGGCCTCGTACGAACTGCTGGGGTTCGCGTTTGCCGCGGGAAGGATCGGAAACGGCAGGAAGCTTCAGAATATCCAGCTGCGGATCGGCGGTCCCCGAGACACGGTGGCCGATAATCTCAAGGCGGACAACCTGAAAGGCATGCACCGCAGCCTTGGCGCCTATCTGAGCGCACCCGACCAGACCCAGCTGCTCATCAAAAGCATCGAGACGGAGAACATCGAAGACGAGAACGGCATTCCCTTTCAGATCTTCTACGGCATCAGCGGAAACAGCCACAATTTCTGGAGCATCGCCAACGCCCGCAAGCTCATCGGCTACGAACCGGAAGACAACAGCCTGATCCGCTTTGCGGACAGGATCGCACCCGTTCTTGCTGCTGCGAAGCGGGACAGGGAAGAAGGCGCAGACCGCGTCCAGTGAGCCGCTCGGATGTCCATGCTGATCCGCGTAACAGGGAAGACCCCGCGCATGGCCCGGAAACCGATCCGAACTTCCCGAAACCCGGATACGCGGGGTCGACAGGCACTCTGAAAGGTCAATCTCATGAAGATCACCCGCCTTGAAACCATCCCGGTCGCACAACGGTTTCTCGTGCTGAAAATGCACACCGACGAGGGCGTCGTCGGCTACGGCGAACCCCTGGACTATACGCACTGGCGAATCGTCGCGCGGGCTGTTGACGACCTGGCCGAATACCTCATCGGCAAGGATCCGCTCCAGATCGAAGACCACTGGCAGACCTTCTTTCGCTCCACGTACAGCCGCAGCATGCCAATTATCATTGGCGCGCTCAGCGGCGTGGACATGGCCATGTGGGACATCATGGGCAAGGTCCTGGACGTTCCTGTATGGAAGCTTCTCGGGGGCTCGGTCCGGGACCGGGTTCGGGTCTACGCCCACGCCGGGGGGAACACGCCGGAATCGTGCGCGGAATCGGCGCGCAAGCGGGTCGACGACGGTTTCACCGCTATCAAGATGGGCGGCGCCGTCAGGCCCGTCCGTTTCGTGGATACTGTACGAGCGGTCGATGAAATGGTCGCCCGGGTGGCCGCTGTCCGCGAAGCCGTTGGCGACGACGTGGACATTGCGGTCGATTTGCACCGCCGCCTGAGCCCGCAGATGGCCGTTATCACCGTAAAGGCGCTCGAACCCTATCATCTGCTCTTTGCGGAAGAACCCTGCCATCCCGAAAACAACGACGCCCTGCTGACCCTCTCCCGATCAACCCCCACGCCCATCGCAACCGGCGAACGCCACCTCACCCGATGGAGTTTCTGGGACATCGTGGAAAAGCAGGCCTGCGCCGTACTGCAGCCGGATATCCGGCACGTTGGAGGCATCTCGGAAATGAAGAAGATCGCCACCCTTGCGGAAATCAGGGACATTGCCATTGCGCCGCACAACGCCGCCGGGCCCATTGGCGTTGCCGCGTCCATCCATACCATGGCCACGGTCCCCAATTTCCTCATCTGCGAGGGCGGCACGACCCGGGGCGACGGTCTTCTCACGCCGCCGCTCACGTTCAGCGATGGCTATATGGAGCTTCCCGCGGGGCCGGGTCTCGGATTCGAGATCGACGGCGACGCTCTCGATGCCATGCGGGACGAACGCTTTCGCTTCCGCGGCATGTGGCGCTCGGAAGAAGATGGGTCCTTTGCGGACTTCTAGCAGATTGTGAAACTGTAAACACGCGTCAATCGACTCCGGACATGCCTGAGACATCCCACAGGTACCGATTGCAAAACCGACGGCTGGCCGCGCTTGCACTGTCCGTTTCGTCTTTGTTGGCGGCTGACGTCTCGGGCAACGCGGATGACCGGGCTGCCTCAACCGCGCCGAACCCGCTTTCGATCCGTCAGGAGTTTAACGCGGTCTCGGCGCAGATCGACAGTCTGATCCGCGTGATGAGCGCGGAAGACCCGGGAGCCATCGACAAGAAACGCCTTCCCGGGGCTTCCGACGTACTGCGTCTTCCGAAGGGGACCTCGGTTGTCTGCATCTTCTGGGCCGATGACGAGGCACGCGTGTGGCTGAATGACTTTCCCGTGGGCGAAACCCGCCTCACGCCCGTGGAAGTCGAGGTCCCGCATCTCTACCTGAGGAGCAGGAATCGGATCCGCGCACGGTGCTGGGACACCGACCACGTGGAAAGCGGATTCCTGTTCGGTCTCTATCTGAAGCAGTCAAACGGCGCGCTGCACCCGATTCTGGTCTCCGACGAGTCCTGGCAGACCGAAAAAGGACCGGCCGTTGAAATCACCTATGCGCATCCGGTTCCCGACATCCCCTCCGCCAGGGTCATCTGGCACTCCATGATCTTCGGCCGGGCGGAATTTTCAAAGGAATTCACCCGGAGGGAAATCGAAAACGCCCTGACGAACCCGACGCTTGCGCCTGCGACGAAGGCACGGAAGAATCGCATGGACTACCACGGCTTTTTGCAGAATCTGGTTTCCCTGCAGGAGGTCCGTGCCAGACTCAAGCGTCAGTTACTGGACACCGCGGATCCCGTCCTTCAGACCGCTTATACGGGCCATCGGAATCCTGAAGTCAGCTTCACCCTGGGCAAGGCAGGTCCGCTCAAGGAAGAGACCTCTCTCAACTTCGCAAAGGAAGTCGAAATGTGGGCGCAGAAACTGGCCGAGACAGAGAGGCGGCTCGTCTATCCCGAACGGCGGACGCTGAAGGGAGAAGACGCGGCCATCGAGGCCTCGAGACCATCGGCGCTCGGTACCAGGAGCGGCGACCGGCGGGACGCCTATCGCCCGCCCGACGAACGGTCGCCAGGTGAAGAGACTGTTTCTGCGAGACGCGGGAAGGAAGGCACGTCCGCCGCAGCGGAATCCGGCAGCCGCGGAGGATTCGGAGGGAGCGGCGGGCGCGGATCCAGGGCGGGACTGCTGTTTCCCAGCATGATCCTCGCCGCCTACATCTGGTACGTGGTTTCGAAAGGCACGGACGGACTGCGCATTTAACCGGTATTAACGTGAGGACAGGTCGTGACGCATTTGGTCTGGTATGAGATTCTGATTGTGGTTGTCTTCGCCTCCGCCTGCGCCATGGCAGGCGCGCTGACACTGATCCAGAAGATGGTTCTAATCTGCCGGGAAGAATTGCGGTACGGGCTGCCGGAAAACCAGGCGCGACTGACGAGCGGCGTTCTGGGCGGCCTTGCGGGGTTCGGCGTCGCCGCGCTGGGCATCTACTACTACCTTTACATTGCGCTTCCGGAAAGCTGGATCGAGTGGGTGGGCCGCTCAGCATACGCGCTCATCCTGGCCGCCTCGACCGCGCACCTTTCCGTCATTGTCCACGTATGGAGACGGATTCGCGTCGAAGAGGA
>CAZKDZ010000181.1:0-36989 GCA_964551635.1 uncultured bacterium
GCGAAAACGCAAGCGGAACTCTGAGAATCACCGAGGCCGGCTTGACTTCCTTCCGTCACCTGCATACATTCCATCCACGAACGGCCCATCCCAGGCTCATTTCCGCCGTGCGACGGCAAACCGCGTCACACGATCGATATCTGAAAAAGGATCCCCCATGGCAGAGCCTTCTCTCCAGGATCTTCTGGCCTTCAGCACCAACGCGGCCTGGCAGGCCGGGCGCATTACCCTGCGCTACTTTCAGACCGGCGTCCAGGTTGACAGGAAATCGGACGACAGCCCCGTTACCGAAGCCGACCGGGCCGCGGAACGCAGGATCGCCGGACTGATACAGGACCGTTTTCCGGATGATGCCATCGTGGGCGAAGAATTCGGCGACCGGGACGGCCGGACCGGCCGCCGCTGGATTATCGACCCGATCGACGGAACGAAGTCCTTCGTCCACGGTGTTCCGCTCTACGGCGTGATGATCTGCGTGGAAATCGATGGCGTCCCGTCCGTCGGCGTGGTCCACCTTCCCGCAATGAACGAGATGGTCTGCGCCGCCAAGGGATCGGGCTGCACGTGGAACGGCCGCCCGGCGAGCGTCTCCACAGTCTCGCGCCTGGAAGACGCCCTCCTCTGCGCCACCGACTTCGAATCATTCGCCGGGTTGGGAAGGGGCGCCGCGTACAGAAACCTGGCGGGAAGAGTCGCCTACTGCCGGGGATGGGGGGACTGTTACGGGCACATCCTGGTCGCCACGGGCCGTGCGGAAATCATGCTGGACCCCATTATGGCCGTGTGGGACTGCGCCGCTCTGCAGCCTATACTGGAAGAAGCGGGCGGCACGTTTACGGACTGGAGCGGAGTCCCGACCATCCGGGGCGGTGAGGCGATTTCCACCAACGGGTTCCTTTTCGACGACGTGATGCGGAGTATTGCTTAGACGCATCGATTCAAGAACCGGAACTTACATGGATGGACAGGATAAACAGGACGAAAACCAATGCAAGCCCTCTGATGGGAATCAGCATCGTGCGGAGGCCCACAGACCCTTCCCTAAACCGGTGACGAACTTCTGTCGGTCGCTTTAATAGTAATACCCCAGCATGATGCACATCTCGTCGTTCTCAGCCGTAAATCCGAATCGGATGGTGAAGTCTTTGTCGTCGTTTTCGTGGGTGCACTCGAATCTCAGGGTCTGTCCAGCCCTGACTTCGAGTGCAGGATTGTACAGATTTGTCACCGGTTCGTCCCACTCCTCGCTGCGGTAGATCCTTTCATCGTCGAGGAAGATATCGAACCGCCGCCCGTGACGATGCATGTGCGACGACAGCATGATCACGTTGACGTCGCGTCGCAACGTCCAGTCGCGACCTGCGGTCACAGTCTGACCCGGCGGAACCTGGATGGGGAAAAAGCTCTCAAATATGGGCTTTGCGGCCTCCTTGACACTGTCGGCGGGCATCGAGTGCAGATTGACGTACACCTCGCCGATGAGCGTATTTTTCCCCGATGTGTTCACGAAGTGGGAGTTCAGTTCGTACACCGCATCGGCAGGCATCGGGATCGCGATGCCCGTCGGGAAATCGAAAATCGCCTCCGGCGACTGGCTGCCCACGATGAACCTCTTCCGGAAGATTCCCAGCGCCTCGACCGGATCCAGATCGCGAATTCCGGGAGGGGGCGGGTTTTCGTTGGTCGATTGATAGAGGATGAAGTGATGGCTGCCCTCCGGTTGGAACACTTCGACTTTGTTCACCATCAGGTCTTCCGAGACCCCTAGCCGTGTCGTCGAGAAAATCTCCCGCTCCGACCGCGGAGGGATCGCAAAGGGTTTCAGGTGAAGCTGTATACCCCGTTGGGGCCGCGTGGGCGGCTGAAAATAGAACTCCGTGCTGTGCAGGATCCGGTCCAGATCCGGCGCATCCGGCACGACGCTGTCGCGGGGCGCCCCGGCCGCGATCCACGCCTGGATCGCATCGATCGCGACGCCGCTAAGGCTGGAATACGACCTGGGCATCCGATCGCCGTACCCCACACCGGAACCGGTCAGCTTCGTCATCAGGGAACTCTTATCGGGCTCCCCTTCCTTGACAAGCAGCATCCCCTCTTCCCGCGCCTTCGCATTCTGCGGCACCCGCCCCACGAGCTGCCCGTATGCCACGTCGGGTTCGAGCGAAAGCCCGGCGGCGGCCCACGCTGAGCTGTGACAGGAACTGCTGATGCAGCTTTCGTCGAATACATGGTCCTGTATGGCCTCGAACGTGGAGCGGACGCCGTCGACGCCGGTCTCTCCCTCTTCGTGGGTGACCTTGCCGAAGTCCCCGGCAAACAGCAGGAAATCCTCGAAGTCCACCCGCCCGTCGTCGTTCAGATCGAATCGGACGTTCGCGGACCCGTACGCTTCTGCGAACAGCAGGAAATCCGGGAATCCAACCTTCCCGTCTCCGTCAAAGTCCGCCCCGAGGCTGTGGGAAAGGACCGCACCGGGAATCAGCAGGACAATCATCGAGCCCAGGACGAAGCGGCGGCGCATATTCATCCCCAAACTGCGAGTTCAGTTCATTGGTCCTGTCGAAACGTGGTCATTGCCTGTGCTGAGCGCGTGCGCGGTGCGGGCGTGGTATGGACCTCTCACCTCCACCGTCTACCCTGGCTCTCCATACTCACGCCTTGCCTGCTCCAGGGTCTCGGGATTCCCGATATCGATCGTCGTGCCGTGAATCCTGTGCGCATAGACGGACTCGACCTGGCAGAGCCACTCGACGAAATGCCCCGGCGCATCCGGGGTCCGTCCGCTCTCGATGTATTCGTCGAACCGATTCAACGTGGATGCCGGGTAGACGTAGAAAGCGGCCGAACCCCAGGACGACGCCGGGATTTCGGGCTTTTCGTCGAACTTCAGCACCCGGTTCTCCGCATCCAAAACTGCGATGCCGCGACGGCGGCGGTCCTCCGGGTCGTCCACGTGACATACGCAGATGTGGGCTGCCGGATTGGCGCGGAAGTCCGCCACCAGGTCTGTAAGGCGAAACCGAAACAGATTGTCGGAGCCGCATACGAGGACATCATCGGATATGTTCCGAGTGTGAATGGCGAACCGGATATCCCCCACCGCACCCAGACGGTTCTCGTTGGACGTGGTCCCGTCGTCGATCACATCGACGACCAGGCGGCCGTTGCGCCCGGCAGCCCACCGATCGTAATGGCCGGCGAACCTGTTGTTGGTTACCAGATATGCCCCATCAACGTCCGGTACGGACTCGATCTGGTCCATCAGATAGTCCATGATCGCGCGCCCACCCACCTCGAGGAGCCCCTTCGGGAAATTCAGGGTCAGGGGGTAGAGCCGCGTGGCGTAACCCGCCGCAATGACGATCGCTTTCATCTACCTCTCCGCGCCGGCACCCCTCCTGTTTCTTCACCGGCCTGGCCGAAATCTGCTGACATTCAGGCTCTGGTTAATTATATATACGATAGAATGCCGGGGCAAGGGATTATCCGATAAAACGTCCTTGCCGATGGAAGTCCGCGTGCACGAACCATACCAACCCGGAGACGTGGGATGACGCCTTCCGAACTGACGGAGCGCCTGAAGCCGGCCTGTCCCGCCCTGGACGTCCACGTGCATCCGCTGGACTGTTTCGGTCTTTACAGGATCGCCGACGCCAGGGAAGACGCACGCCTCATGATCGACTCCGCCGCACGCGCGGGGGTGGAAAAGATGTGCCTGTTCTCACTTTACACCACCTGCCCGAGAGAACCGTCGGTTGACGAATTCAGGCTGGCCAACGACTATGCTCTGACGATGCGCGATCTCGCGCCGGATGTCTTCATCCCCTTCTGTTACGTGAATCCGATGTACCCCGTGGAATCCGTTGCGGAAATCGACCGCTGCATCGAAAGCGAGCGTATGTGCGGAATCAAGCTGTGGGTCGCAAGGCGCGCCACCGATCCGGGACTGGACCCCATCCTGGAACGCGCAGTGCAATTCGGCGTTCCGGTGCTTCAGCACGCGTGGATCAAGAAGGACGGCAATCTCGTTGGCGAATCCTTTCCGGCCGACGTGGCTCACCTGGCACGGCGCCACCCGGAGGCCAATATCATCATGGCTCATATGAACGGTTGCGGACTTGCCGGCATGGAAGACGTCGCCGACTGTCCGAACATCTTCGTCGATACCTCTGGAGGAGACCCGGACAGCGGCATCGTCGAAGCGGCTGCGTCAACCATCGGACCCGAACGCATCGTCTTCGGGTCCGACGCTCCAATCCGCCATTTCGGCGTGCAGCTCGGCAAGACCCTTGGAACCGATCTTCCGGGGGCGGTCCAAAAAGACATTCTCTGGAATAACACCGCCCGCCTTCTGCCGTCGTGGTCCGGCGTGGGGACCGTATGAACGATAGATGCGGCCGCCCGGAACGGTGGGTCTGCAACGCGCGAATTGAACGAATTGTGCCGGAGATAACAACATGATCACAGACATCAACGCCTACACCGGTCACTGGCCCACCCATCCCGTCGAGGGCGCCCTTGACGCCGTTCGCGCCTCGCTCAGGGAATTCGGCGTGGAACGCATCTGCGTATCGCCCCTCGACGCCGCGTGGTGCCGCAATCCGCATCGATTCAATGGCGGTCTTTACGCCGCTTCCAGCTCGACCGACGACGTCTGGCCCGTACCCGTCCTGGATCCGACCATCGCCACCTGGCGTGACGAACTCGAACGGGCGAAGGAGCAGCCCCGGGTCCGCCTGGTCAAACTCCTTCCCGCCTATTGCGGGTACGATCTGGATTTCGCGTCCGACCTGTTCGCAGCCCTCGCCCGCGCCGGTCTCGGCGTCATCGTCCAGACGCGGCTCGAAGACCCGCGAAGGCAGCACCCGCTCGCACAGGTACCCGACGTGCCGGCGGCCGAAATCGCGGACGCCGCACAGCGCCATCCCGGCCTTCTCATCATCATCGGAGGGCCGCGCACGGGTGAAATCAGAGCGCTGAAAGACCGGATCCTGGAGCTCCCCAACCTCTACGCGGACGTCTCCCAGTCGGACGGTATGGATGCAATAAAGGTGCTTGTGGAAGACGGGCTTGGAGACAAATTGCTGTTCGGCTCTCATGCGCCCCTTTTCATCCCCTATTCCGCGATTTCGCGGGTCGTCACCGATCTCTCCGACGACGACGCGGCCGCCATTCTCGGGGAGAACGCCGGACGAATCGTCAACTGGTGATGGACTTTATCAAGGGGCTGTTAGGGTGAACCTGACCACGTTGAAAGAGAGACTCAAGCCACCCTGCGACGTGCTGGACGTGCACGTCCACCCGCTCGGCACGGGCGCGACATCCGTGAGGGCGGACGCCGGGAGGATTCTCAACGCCGCCGGTCGCGCGGGGATCACGAAGATGTGCATCTTTCTGCTGCATCCTGAATCGGGCGCCGGCAGCAGCCTCCACGACCCCGCGATGCGGCACTGCCGGAACGGCAACGACTACAATCTGCGGATGCGCGATCAGGCCCCCGATGCCTTTCTTCCCTTCTGCTACGTCAATCCGGCCTGGCCCGACGCGTCCGTCGACGAAATCAACCGGTGCATCGTTGACGAGCGCATGTGCGGAATAAAGCTATGGGTGGCGCGACGGGCCACCCATTCCGGCCTGGATCCGATCATGCAGCGCGCCGTTGAACTCAACGTGCCCGTTCTCCAGCACGCGTGGGACAAGACCACCGGCAACCTGTCCGGAGAGTCCTTTCCACAGGACGTGGCCAATCTTGCAAAGAGGCACCCCGACGCCAAAATCATCATGGCCCACCTCAACGGGTGCGGGCTCCGGGGGATCGAGCACGTCGCCGACTGCCCGAATCTGGTGGTGGACACCGGCGGCGGGGATCCGGAGGCGGGCATCGTCGACGCCGCCGTCGGCGCGCTGGGACGCCGTCGCGTGGTCTTCGCGTCGGATCTTCCGGTTCGCCTCTTCGGCCAATGTCTCGGGAAGACCCTGGGCGCAGATCTTTCCGAGGCAACCAAACGGGACATTCTCTGGAACAATGCGGCCAGGCTCCTTCCCAGGTGGGCCGCTGTCAAGCCGCTGCAAGAAGCTGTTTAGAACCAGACGAAAGGCTTAACGTGGAAAGAAAGAAAATCCTCATCACGGGCGGCGCCGGCAGAATCGGGCGCGTACTGCGAGAGGGATTGAAGGACGACTACCGCCTCAGACTGCTGTATCACAACACCATCCTCCCAACCCGTCCCGGCGAGGAGGTGCATGTTTCAGGCATTACCGATATGGACGGGGTCATTGCGGCGGTGAAGGGCGTGGACGCCGTCGTCCACATGGCCGGGAATCCCAACGGGAGCGCTTCATTCGAAGAAATCCTCGCAGCGAATATCCGTGGAACATACACCGTTTACGAGGCGGCGCGCAGGACGGACGTCGGCCGCGTCGTGTTCGCCAGCAGCAACCACGTTACCGGATATTACGAAAAGAATGGCATCGGTACCACGACCGAGGTGAACGCGAGGCCGGACAGTTTCTACGGGGCCAGCAAGGCTTACGGCGAGGACCTGGGGCGGTACTACGCGGACGCATTCGGGCTATCGGTGATCTGCCTGCGGATCGGTTCCTTTCAGCCCGCCGACTCGGTCATCAACCGCACGAGCGACCGGATCCTCGCGTCCTGGCTAAGCCACCGCGACACCGTTCAACTCGTGCGCTGCAGCATTGAAACGGACGTCCATTTCGGCATCTATTACGGCATATCGAACAATACCCGCGCGTACTGGGACCTGCGTAACGCCCGCGAGGAACTGGGCTACGCCCCCGAAGACAACGCGGAGACCTACGCCTGACGGGCCGGGTCGAAACCCCGGCTCGGGACGCGGGACCGCCGCGGGCTAAAGATACGGCTTCAATTCAGACATCCCGCCCAGAATGAAATCGGCCTCATCGTGACGCTGACGCGCGGTGAAGAAATTCGGCACTGCGAATACCGTCATCCCGGCGGCCTTGCCGGCGTTCACCCCCGCCTCGCTGTCTTCGACAACCGCACACCGACCCGGTTCGACCCTCAATTTCACGGCCGCTGACAGATAGATGTCAGGCGCCGGTTTCAGACGTTCCACGTCGCTGCCTGACAACATCACGTCGAACACCTCGGCCAGGTCGCGTACGCCGTCCATTCTGGTCAGCAGGCCGCTGTGCAGCGTCTTCACCATCCGGTCCCGCTGCGTGGACGACGCCAGCGCCAGCGGGTAACCGCGGTACCGGACGTGCGCCAAAAGCTCCAGAATATCCGGTATCAGCAGCACCCGGTCGGGATTGGAAATCGCAAGCTCGAATCGATCCATCCAGATCTCGCGGAACACGGAGGGCGCCACGTCCAGCCCATATCGTTCCACGGCCCAGGCGCTGTTTTCTTCCACGGGATGGCCCACGCAGACCGCATAATCCTCCCGGCTCATTCCGGCGCCGTAGTCTCCCAGCGTCGCGTTGAATGTCTCGCAGTAAACCGCTTCTGAATCCACGATTACGCCATCGACGTCGAAGATCACGGCGTCATAGGTTCGATCTGTCACGCGTTACCCTCAATCAGGAAAAGTCAAACGTCAAATTGACCACAAAAAGCACAAAAGGCGCAGAAGGTATCGGAGCGAAACGGCGTGTATCCTGACGCAGTCGAGCGCAACCCCTGGAAAGCATCGATCGACCCGTTCACCCTGAACCGGCAGTCACGCGGTAACAATAAAAAAAACGGAGCGTTCCCGTGTGGATGCCCCGAACGGTCGACAATATTCGAGCGGCCGCGGACGATGTCAAGGATTTTCCTTGTCTCGCGTCCCGGTTTTCCATTATTTCAAACGTGCCCGATTTAGAGTCCTGTCCCGAAAATATCTAACCATACGGCCGCCGATTCATCTCATTACGCCCCACGCCCGGAGCCCGTCTTGGCCCCTAGAGACCACGACATGCTGGAAGGCATCCCTCGCGCGCCCGCCAACCGGATGCCGCTCTGGCGCGATGACGGCCGGACGCTGCAGGTGAACGAGATCTTCTACTCCATAGAAGGTGAAGGCCTGCGCGTGGGGCAGCCAACCACCTTTGTGCGCCTCGCGAGATGCAATCTGCGCTGCCACTTCTGTGACACCGAATTCGATTCGTACACGGAACTCGATATCGGCGAAATTCTCGAGGAAGTCGGCCGCCACTCCGCCTCCTGGGTCTGCCTCACCGGCGGAGAACCCCTGGGTCAGAACATCGGGCCGCTCTGCCGCGAACTCCGGTCCGGAGACTACCGCATTCACGTCGAGACCAACGGCGCCATCGATCCGGACCCGGACCTCTACAACCTCATCGAACACTGGACCGTCTCCCCCAAGAGAAAGTCCATCGCCGGTGGTCTACGGTACATTACGGAACTTAAATACGTGGTAGGAAGACATTTCGAGGAAGGTATGGTAGCGGAAGAACGTGCCGAGTATGTCTACCTCCAGCCCGAGTCGAGCAAACCTGAATACACCAGGAAGGCCCTCGACATCCTCAAACGGCACCCGGCATGGCGCCTTTCCTGCAGGATCCACAAACTGCTCGATCTCCCGTAACGACGGTGCGGGCGCTGGAACCGGAAACACCGGTTGGGACGGGCCGTTCGCGTGCCACGAAATCGCGTTGAATTGCGCCGTGCAAACAGGAGTTTTCGCTTGACAACCCTTTCAGGATGGTATAAATTTATCTGATGTTTTAAGTATATGCACATCAACCTGCTTGCGGAGGAGTGTCAACGGAAGGGTCGTTTGTCACCAGGTGCTTTGCTGAATACCACGCGCAAGTAGAGAGGTCGCGCGTTTTTTTTATTATGCAAATTGCATTACAAGAACGAAATCCGACGTTCTGGATCGCGCCGGCACTCGTGATGCGCCCGTATCTCTCCATTCCGGAAGGGCGTCCGTTCGTCCTGATACACCGGTTTGCCGAATCTCCATGTCAGTCCTGAGAATGCCAGATCCGATGCCCCGAACAGACAACATAACCGTCACCCTGCCGGACGGCTCACGAAAGGGCTTCCCGGAAGGTGTCACCGTCCTGCAGGTGGCCGAATCCATCGGCTCCGGCCTTGCGCGCGCTGCGCTGGCGGGCAAGGTCAACGGGCGGGCCGTGGATCTCAGCTGTGCGCTGGACGCCGACGTCGAACTGGAAATCCTCACGTTCTCCAGCGACGCAGGCAAGGAAGTGTACTGGCACAGCACCGCCCACATTATGGCGCAGGCTGTGCAGGACCTGTTTCCGGACGTCAAAGTCACGCTGGGTCCGCCCATCGAAAATGGCTTCTATTACGACTTCGATCGGGAAAAGCCGTTTACGCCGGACGAATTGCGCGGAATCGAAGCCAGAATGAGTGAGATCATCGCTGAAGCCCAGACCTTCCAGCGCCAGGAAACCACCCGCGAGGCCGCGATCGATCTGTTCCGGGAACGAGGCGAGACCTATAAGCTGGAAATCCTCGAGGAGATCGCACCCGGCGAAACCATCAGCATCTACAGGAATGCAGACAGGTGGCTGGACCTCTGCCGGGGGCCGCATGTTCCCGACACCGGCCGAATAAAGGCCGTAAAATTGCTGAGTTCGTCTGGCGCATACTGGCGGGGCGACGAAAACAATGTAATGCTCCAGCGTATCTACGGCATTTCCTTTCCGGGACAGAAAGACCTCAACGCCTATCTCGAGTACCTGGAAGAAGCGAAGAACAGGGACCACCGTACCCTCGGCGCGCAACTCGATCTCTTCTCAATTAACGATACCGCCGGCCCCGGTCTGGTTCTCTGGCACCCCAACGGGGCGCGAATCAGGAACCAGATTGAGGATTTCTGGCGCGAAGCGCATTACGGCGGCGGCTATGACCTGGTGGGTTCGCCCCATATCGGGAGGTCCCGTCTCTGGGAAACCAGTGGGCATCTGGATTTCTTTCGCGAGAACATGTACCCCGCGATGGACATCGACGGCCAGGAATATTTCGCCAAACCGATGAATTGCCCGTTCCACAGCCTCATCTACAAATCCCGCAGGCGCAGCTACAGAGAACTTCCCTTCCGCTGGGCCGAACTGGGTACAGTCTACCGCTACGAGATGGTCGGCACGCTGCATGGCCTGTTACGGGTACGCGGATTCACCCAGGACGACGCGCACATCTTCTGTAGTCCGGATCAGGTGGAGGACGAAGTCTCGCGTGTTATCGACTTTACGCTGTTCATCCTCAAGTCGTTCGGTTTCGAAGACTTCAACGTCTACATCTCAACCCGTCCCGAAAAAGCGGTTGGAGATCCGGCTGACTGGCAACGAGCCACAGACGCTCTCAAGCGCGCCGTCGATACACGGAAGCTGCCGTACCGGATCGACGAGGGCGCCGGCGCGTTCTACGGTCCGAAGATCGACGTGACGATCAACGATGCCCTCAACAGGGAATGGCAGTGCACGACCATACAATTCGACTTCAACCTTCCGGAACGTTTCGACCTCAGCTATGTCGGGTCAGACGGAAAATTTCACAGGCCGTATATGGTGCATCGCGCCCTTCTGGGGGCCATGGAACGGTTCTTCGGCCTGCTGATCGAACACTATGCGGGTAACTTCCCGCTCTGGCTGGCTCCGGTGCAGGCCGTCGTTCTTCCGGTATCCGATCCGTTTGCCAACTATGCCGGTGAGGTTGCCAGCCAGCTCAACAGCGCCGGTCTCCGCGCCGAAGTAAACACGCAGGATGCCAGGCTCGGTTTCAAGATCCGCGAGGCTGAAGTCCGGAAAATCCCTTATATGGTCATTGTGGGGAAGCAGGAACTCAACGCACGGTCCATCTCGGTCCGCAGACACGGCGCCGGCGACCTGGGAAGCATGTCCGCGCTTGACCTCATTGCCAGGATGCACAAGGAAGTCCACACGAAAAGCACCGAATAAGCCCCTCTATTCTCCAACCGGGTCCGCCAGCGGCCCGGATCAAATACGGAGGTGATCGGTATCAACAGAGGTCCAAGAGTTTTCCGAGATCGAAAGCAGGAAAGAGCGCCCCGCGTCAACGAACAGATCCGTATACCCCAGATTCGGCTCGTCGACAAAGACGGCGAGCAGGTCGGCATTGTAGAAACCAGGAAGGCGTTGGAAATGGCAATGGAGTCCGATCTGGACCTGGTCGAAGTCGCCCCCAACGCCCGCCCGCCGGTCTGCCGGATCATGAACTACGGCAAGTACAGGTATGAGCAGAGCAAGAAGCAGAAGAAAGGCAAGAAGACAGGATCGCAGCTGAAAGAGATCCGTCTTGGTCCCCGGATCAGCGATCACGATTACGAATTCAAGATTCGCCACGCAGAAAATTTCCTGAAACACCGGCACAAGGTCAGAATCACCGTGGAATTTCGCGGCCGTCAGAATATGTACCGAATGCAGGGCAGAGAGCTGCTGGAACGGGCCGAAGAGGACCTTCGGGAGATCGGTGCGGCCGAAATGCCCATCAGGGACGAAGGCCGAAACATCGTCGTCATTATTGCGCCGAAGTAACGTGCGAAGAAAACAAGCCATACCAAGGAGTTTAACGTGCCCAAAATGAAAACCCACCGGGGAGCGGCGAAACGGTTCAAACGCCGTAAATCCGGCGTTATCGGCCGTGGGAAGTCAACGGTCACGCACAACCTGACAAGTAAAAGCAGCAAACGCAAGATGCACCTGCGCAAACCCACGGTCGTGCACAAGTCCGATCAGGACCGGGTTCAGCGCCTGCTTCCCAACTGACGGACGGAACCGGTTTCGAGTTGGAAGCGCCGTTCCATCGAACCTTCGGCGGCCTTAGAAGTTGTTTTAAAATTACCGGTGAGTTCCCGAGCGCGAGCGAAAAAGCGGCGGTCAAGGCGGGAAAATTCGCCCATATTTGTCTATACGGGTGGATTTGACCAACACCGACCGGCGCTTTTGCAGCCGTGCGAAGACCACTGGGAATTTTAAAACAGCTTCTTAAGATTCAGAACGCGCCGGGCCGGAAGCAGACTCGGCCTGCACAACTGCCAGGCGCCACCAGGAGACAGTCGACATGCCAAGAACGACGAACAGCGTCGCTTCGCGACGCAGGCGAAAGAAAGTACTGAAGGCCGCCCGCGGATACCGCGGAGGGCGAAGCAAGCTGTATCGCACCGCGGACGACGCCGTCAATCGCGCCCTTGCCTATGCATACAGGGACCGCCGCCAGAAAAAGAGGAATTTCCGCTCTTTGTGGATCGTTCGAATCAACGCCGCCGCCCGTCTCAACGGGCTCTCGTACAGCAGCCTGATCAACGGCCTGAAGAAGGCCGATATTTCCGTTGACAGAAAGGTTCTGGCCAACCTCGCCGTCACAGATCCCGCGGCGTTCTCCGCGTTGGCCCAACAGGCCCGCCAACACGCGTAATTTATCCGCCAGGTCAACGGAACCTGTCGCAGCAGCACCCCTTCGAATCGCTTCCGATTCCGTCTCCGCCCCCCTTGCGTCCGGTATCCCGTCCTTGACTTTACACCATGGACGTGTTACATTGCGTAGTAAGGCTGTACAGGAGTTGTATTGTCGCCTTAATGAACGACTTTCTCAGAATAATGTCAGCAGGGAAAGGGTGAGAAAATGGAAGCGCAGGAACCTGTAAACCAACAGTTGCATTCAGATGGCCCTGAAGGCGGGCAGCTCAACCTGCAAGATCAGGAGGATGTCTCCCCGGAGCCGACCGGGGCGACCGGCGAACGGCCGGAACCGGATGAGCCGGAAGACGGGCAACCCGATCTGCAGGATCGGGAAGATATCTCCCCGGAGTACCCGGGCGCGGCTGGCGAACGGGCCGAACCGGATGGCCCGGAAGACCCGCAGATTGAATTCGACGACCGGGCTGACGGAGAGCCGGAAGCCGAAGACGCGGAAGACGAACGGCGGGAGTCGGAAAACCTCGTGTCCGATCAGTTGGACTTGCTCATTGGCGAGATCGATCGTGCAGTCGGCATTATCGGACAGTTGCGCGAGGAAATCACCGGGCTCGAGCAGAGAAACGGGCAACTTCGGCAGCAGCTGGAAGAGCAGGATCAGGTGATCAGCGGGTTGCAGGCCGAACGGGAACGTCTCCGGTCCATTTACGCCAATAATGCTTCCCTGATCGAGAACAAGGAGGAGATCCAACGCAAAATCGAAGCCATGATCTCGCGTCTGGATTCAGTGAACACAGCGTAAAACAGCAACGTCGACATCCAAACGGAACCACATCGTTTCACATCGCATCCGGATGTCTAGAGGACTCATGTCTGAACAACCGGCAATACGCGTCCAGATCTTCGGCACCGAATACAACATCCACGCTGAAGGCGACCCGGACCATGCCCGGGCCGTCGCTCGACGCGTGGACCGGAAAATGCGTGATGTCGCAAATTACATTTCACTGCGTTCGGTTGCCAAAATCGCAGTTGTTGCGGCAGTGAATCTTGCGCACGAACTGCTCAGAGAGGAAGAAGCCAGTCGGAAGATGGGAAGGATTTTGACCGAACAGACCCACAATCTGGCATCTTTCACGAAACGGATCGCGTAGAGACGACCTCAAACAAAAGGGGCGTGCCGGCCGTTTCGGGCACCCCTGCCGGATAATCGAATCCGGTGTTGCCTGCTGCGTTCATCTGTAACCATCCGGGGCGGACACTCCAGCCCGGACGGGATGTACGGAACCGGATGAATGCCAGCGGGTTTTTTTTATGCGTTGTGCCCATAAACAGTCCGTTGATAAAGTCGCTCTGCAGGCGAGGCCGAGCCACTGTGGCCGAAGACAAGGCACGCAGCCGAGTCCCATCCGGCGATTCGGCGAGGGAGCGCAACGCAGTTTTTGACCGCAAGGGCCTGCCGTAGACGGGATGGACATTTTCAACGTTCTGAGAATACGGGGAGACCAGAATGAACCTGCCGATAGACACGACCGTGGAAGTCGTGACCGTTATCATGCTGTCGGCCGGGCTGCTTGTACTGGGATTTATCCTGGGATGGCTGATCAGCCGCAAGATTGGGCAAAGCAAGATCCATCGCGCCGAACTGTCCGCGGAAAAGATTCTTGAAGATGCCCAGACCGAGGCAGACGCGATGAAGCGGACCGCAGTCCTGGAAGCCAAGGACAGGATTCAGCAGGAGCAGCTCCGGTTTGAACAGGAACTCGAGGAAAAACGCAATCGGTCCGCGCGGGAGGAGGTCAAGCTGAGCAGTCTCAGAAGACAGCTTGATAAACGTGCGGACCTGCTGAACGACAAGGAGAAGCTGGCGACGGAGAAGAATGAACAACTCCTGCAGCTGGAGGAGCAACTCACCGGCCGGGAACGAGACCTCGAACAGAGCCTTCTGTTGCAGAACAGGCGTCTGGAACAGATCGCCGGACTCACGAAGGACGAGGCCAAACGCGTCCTGATGGCCAATATGGAGGAGGAGGCGGAACGGGATGCGGAATGGCGGCTCAAAGAAATCCGTGAGGACGCGCTCGTCCGCGCCAACGACGAAGCCAGGGAGATCATCGCGGGAGCGATTCAGCGATTGGCCGCCGACCACACCATTGAATCCACCGTTGCGGTCGTACGGCTTCCTTCCGACGAGATGAAGGGGCGAATCATCGGCCGTGAGGGGAGAAACATCCGCGCCTTTGAAATGGCAACCGGCGTGGATGTCACGATCGATGACACCCCGGAAGCGGTCATCCTGTCGGGGTTCGATCCCATACGCCGCGCGATTGCCCAGATAGCCATGGAGCAACTGATTCTGGACGGGCGCATCCACCCGGGCCGGATCGAGGAAATTGTCCAGAAATCGCGGGAGTCCATTCAGGAAGTCATGCACGATGCCGGCGTTCAGGCGGCATTCGACGCCGGAGTGCCGGGCCTGCACGATCGCCTCGTCGCCTGCCTCGGTCGGCTCAAATACCGGACGAGTTACGGTCAGAACGTGCTGAATCACAGTAAGGAGGTGGCCTTCCTTACCGGCATGATGGCCACGTCGCTCGGCCTGGACGCCCAATTGGCAAAACGCGCGGGATTGCTCCACGATATCGGAAAAGGACTGGCGCACGAGGCCGAGGGCACGTACGGAGAGAATGGCGCTGACCTCGCCCGCAAGTATGGCGAAGACGCGATCGTTATCAACGCAATCGAAGCCCATCATGGAGATTCGGACCCCGTTTCACCGATTGCCGTTCTTGTGGACGCCGCCGATTCAATATCACGGTCCCGGCCGGGGGCTCAGCGTGAACAGATCGAGAATTACGTCAGGCGGCTGGAACGCCTGGAGTCCATCGCCAAGATGGTACAGGGCGTGGAATCGGTCTTCGCCATCAAGGCGGGACAGGAAGTCCGTGTGGTTGCGGATTCCGATATGATGAGCGACGCAGACACGGAGCGCCTGGCGACGCAGATCGTTTCACGCCTCACCGAGGACGCCACCTGCCCCGGTCCGGTCAAAGTCACCGTCATCAGAGAAACGCGTTCGGTGGATTTCGCACGCTGAACCGGCCGTCGCGACTCCGGTCGGCTGCCGGGTGCACTCTCCTGCGGCATCCGCATCCCCGGCGTCCGCACGTCCCTGTCCGGCTCTCCCACGGGACGAAAGACAAGCCGCCGTCGTGTGTTTCGTGTACCGTCAATTCCTGACTGCTCATTGTAGGTGTCCTTTTGAATATCCTGTTTGTGGGCGATATCTACGGCAAGCCCGGCAGAAAAGCGGCCGCGGACCTGATTCCCCGGCTCAGGGAGAGCCACGGGATCGATTTCTGCATTGTCAACGGTGAAAACGCCGCGGGCGGCTTCGGCATCACCGAAAACATCGCGAAGAAACTCTTCGCCTACGGGGCGGATGTAATCACCACGGGAAACCATGTCTGGGATCGCAAGGATGCCATCCCGTACATCTTCGCCGCCGACCGCGTTCTGCGCCCAGCCAATTTCCCGGAGAGTGTCGGCGGCGACGGCTATGGCATCTTCAACGCCTCGAATGGCGCCCCGGTCGGCGTCGTCTGCATGCAGGGCCGGGTAAATATGCTCGACCTGGATTGCCCCTTCAGCGTCGGACGGGACATCGTGGACCGCCTGAGACAACGCACTCCGGTGATCGTCATCGATTTTCATGCTGAAGCGAGCTCCGAAAAAATCGCGTTCGGATGGTTTATGGACGGCCATGCCAGCGCCGTACTTGGCACGCACACCCACGTACAGACCGCCGATGAGCGTATTCTTCCGGGCGGCACGGCCTACGTGTCCGACGCCGGCATGACCGGTCCCCACGACTCCGTGATCGGCGCAAGAAAGGAAGCCGTTATCCAGCGGTTTCTGGACCGGATGCCCGTGCGTTTCGAACCGGCGGAAAACGACATCAAGCTTTGCGGCGTTGTTGTGGAAGTCGAAGACGAAACCGGGAAAGCGACACGTATTGAAAGATTGCGCGTCGACTGGCGGGAGGCCTGAACATGGCGGAGCGCCCCTACACCGTTACAGAAATAACACAGGTCATCCGACAGAACCTGGAAGCGGAGTTCCCCGTCCTCTGGATCGCGGGTGAAATCTCGCAGTACAACCAGGCGGCTTCCGGGCATCGTTATTTCACGCTTGTGGATCAGAACTGTCAGCTTCGCTGTGTCATGTGGCGGTCCGCCACGCCTGCCTTCAGGCCCGAGGCCGGCGTGAAGGTACTCGCCCGGGGACGGATTACAGTATACGAACGCAACGGCGAGTACCAGTTGAACGTCAGCCAGCTCTTCCCGGCCGGCAGCGGGCAGCAGCAACTCGCGCTGGAAGCGCTGAAGCTCAGACTTCGGGAGGAAGGACTGTTCGACGAGGCGCGGAAGCGTCCGCTACCGGCGTTCCCGCTTTCTATCGGCGTGGCCACTTCCCGCACGGGAGCGGCGATCAGAGACATTCTGCACGTGCTGGAAAGGCGGTTCCGCGGGGTCAATATCGTGGTCAGACCCACCCTGGTTCAGGGCGCCGGAGCCCCCGAAGACATTGCGCTGGCCATCGAAGAACTGAACGCCTTCGGCAGGGTCGACGTGCTGATTGTGGGGCGCGGCGGGGGTTCCGCGGAAGACCTGGCCGCATTCAACACCGAAGTCGTCGTGCGGGCCATCCGCGGGTCCGGAATCCCCGTGATTTCGGCCGTAGGCCATGAAATCGACGTCACACTTGCGGACCTCGCCGCAGACTGCAGGGCGCCCACGCCATCCGCGGCGGCCGAACTGGCCGTTCGCGACGCAGGCGAGTTGCGTGCACGGATCCGGAACCTCGCAGGGAGGTCGTACGCCGCACTCAATCGATACCTGAAGGAAAACCAGGATTTGCTCGACAGTTATCTGGGACGGTACGGATTACGAAAGGTTGAAGACAACATCCACCAGAGCATTCAGGCAGTCGACGATCTTCAGAAAGGCCTTCAGAACGGCGTACGGCGAAGTTTCGACGAGCGCCTGGCGTCGTACCGCCGGCACACCGGCGAACTGGGAGCGCTGAGCCCGCTCTCCGTCCTGAGCCGCGGGTACAGCCTCACGCACCGGGCAGACAACAATGAACTGGTTACACGCGCCGGGTCCCTCGCCGAAGACGATCGGGTTCGCGTTCGCCTGTCGGAAGGCGAAATCACCTGCACGGTCGACGAAATTCAGGCCACGAGCCACGAAGATCGTCGATGAGACCGTATTAACACCATGAGGAGTCAGATGCCAGAAGGCAAACCCACGTTCGAAGACGCACTCAAGCAACTGGAGTCCGCGGTTGAAACGCTGGAGTCCGGAAACCTTCCCCTGGCGGAGGCGCTCCGTCTCTTCGAAGAGGGTCTGAGAGCGTCAAACCTCTGTCGAGCCAGGCTGGAGGAGGCGAAGCAGCGCGTGGAAGTCCTTGCCGCCGAGAGCGGAAACGACTTCAGGCTCACCGACCTGGACGCCGGTGAGGAACAACCCGCTGAGTGACACCCATTGCGAGATCCGGGCATTCAGGCTACATTTATAAAACCACGGTGGATCTTTCGCGAAGACCGTGGATTGTTGGGTTGTTATCCTGCTTCTGGTTTCCAATCCTGCACAAGCCTGTAATTCCAGATCGATTTTGATCTTGTTTTTTCGTTCTAATCCTGTTCTTGCCTTTAATCCTGCTTAATCCTGATAATGAAACGCATCGGCATACTTGCATATATCGAACGGGACGGCATCGGCCCCATTATCCAGAACTTCGTGCGGCTTGCGCACGATCAGGGCATCGAGCTCATTCTGGAGGAACCGCTGCGGAAAATCCAGGCGTTCAACGGGGTAACCTTTCGCCCGGCCGCCGACCTTGCCCGGTATTCGGATATTGTCGTTGCACTGGGCGGGGACGGCACAATACTCAGGGCAGCCAGACTGGTCGAGACCACGCAAAAGCCCATTCTCGGCGTCAATCTCGGCCGCCTGGGATTTCTGGCCGGAGCCGCGCCCGAAGAGTTGCGGGAGAGTCTGGGCAGATTGAAGCGGGGGGAATACCAGCTCGAAGAACGCATGGTCCTGGAAGCCGAAATCGGAAACAGGACCTTCTTTGCGCTCAACGAGTTCGTCATTGAAAAGGCCGTGCTCGCCCGCCTCGTCCAGGTGAAGTCCTGGATCTCCGGCACGCCGTTCAGTTCCTTCTTCGGGAACGGTATTATCGTTTCTACCCCGACGGGTTCAACCAGCTACAACCTTTCCGCGGGAGGACCCATACTCCATCCGGACCTGCGGGCGTTCGTTGTCACGCCGATATGCGCGCATTCGCTCTCGCTGCGTCCCGCGGTTATACCTGGAAAGCAATCGATCACCGTTCAGGTTATCGCCGAACACACCGATATCATGGTCACCGCCGACGGCACGATCGTCTCACCCATCCAGCCCGAAGAACGCGTTCAGATCCGACAGGCGGACCACAATACCCGTCTGATCAACCTCCAGGGACTGTCCTTCTATCAGTTGCTCAGGCGCAAGCTGGACTGGAGCCTGGACAGGCGTGAACCGCAGGAGTCCTGACCGTGCTTTGCCGACTGCTGGTGGTCAACTACGCGTTGATCGACAGGATTGAAATCGAATTCGGACCCGGGCTGAACATCATCACCGGCGAGACCGGCGCGGGTAAATCCATCCTCATCGGCGCGCTGGGCCTCGTTCTTGGAATGCGTGCGAGCCCGGAAGTGGTCAGAACCCGAGAGAAGCGGTGTCTCGTGGAGGCCATCATTCGGCTGCGGCCGGATCACAGGTGCCTGCGCCTCCTGGATGCCATGGGAATCGACGCCGAACAGGGTGAACTGATCATTCGAAGGGAAGTCGCGGCAAATGGCCGAAGCCGAAGTTTCGTCAACGGCCTTTCCGTGCCCCTCCGCAGTCTGCTCGATCTGGCCCGATCGCTGGTCGATCTGCACGGACAGCACGATCACCAGTCTCTTCTTCATACCGAGCGGCATATCGACTTTCTGGACGGTTTCGCCGGCCTGGGAGAACTCCGGGAGTCGGTCGGCGCCGCGCACCGTCGTCTGTCAGAACTTCTGGAAATGCGTGAGAACGCGGACGCCGAAGCTCGAAGGGCGAGAGACCGGAGGGAACTTCTGGAGTTCCAGGTTGAGGAAATCGCTTCGGCGGACCCGGAACCGGAAGAGGACGAGCGACTCCTGCAGGAACGATCGCTGCTTACCCATGCCGAACGTCTGATCGAAACCGCCGTGCACCTCGAAGCCCTGCTCTACCAGGGGGACGATTCGATCGTGGATCGTCTGGGCGCGGCCGAGCAGCTCCTGAAAGACGCCGTCCAGATGGACGAATCGCTCGGTCTTCAAGCCGATGAACTAACCGGCCAGCGCTATGCGATTGAGGAACTTGCCCGCTTCTTCGCGGATTACGCACGGGGTGTCGAGCATAACCCGGAACGCCTGGCGGAAGTCACCGGTCGGCTGGATCTCCTGGCTCACCTGAAGAAGAAATACGGGGGCAGCCTCCAGGCGGTAATTGAGTACCGGGAGAATGCGGAAGATGAACTGGCACAATCGGAACGACTGGATCGTTCGATTTCCGCGATCGAAGGTGACATCAACGCCGCCCGGGCGAGCCTCGAGGACCTGTGTATCGGGCTCTCAAGAGCGCGGGAAGCCGCTGCACGCGAACTCTCCCGCGAAACGACGGAGGCGCTCGGCGACCTCGGGATTCCGAGGGCCGAGTTTCACGTTGCGCTTACGCGGGAAGAGTCGCCCGACGGCTGGATAAGCCTGGACAAGCGTCGGTATCATGCCGGCCCGAATGGCATCGAACGCGTGGAATTCCACATCTCCACGAATCCCGGCGAAGCCCTCAGACCACTGGTCAAGGTGGCTTCAGGCGGCGAAGTGTCCAGGATCATGCTTGCCCTGAAATCCGTACTCTCCAAATCCGATCCGGTACTGGTTCTCATCTTCGACGAGATCGATATCGGTATTTCAGGCCGTATCGCCGACGTGGTCGGACGAAAGCTCAAGAGCCTGTCACGTGCGCGCCAGACCATCTGCATTACCCATCTGCCGCAGATCGCCCGAATGGCGGACACCCACCTGGCCGTGCACAAGGACGAAGCGAGCGGCCGCACCGTCACGAGGGTGATCCACCTGGGAGACGAAGACCGAGCCAGGGAGCTCGCGAAGCTGCTTGGCGGAGAAAAGATATCTGCCGTTACCATGGAACACGCCCGCGAACTGCTGAGCCAGAATTGAAAGCCCGTTGGCGGACCCGCCCGGATCGGGTCGCTGCCGCAGCCGTAGCAGTCCGTTGATAAAGTCGCTCTGCAGGCGAGGCCGAGGCATTGTGGACGAAGACAAGGCGCGCGACCGAGTCCCATCCTTCGATTCGGCGAGGGAGCGCAACGCAGTATTTCGACCGCAAGGGCCGGCCGCAGCCCGGATGGACTTTTTCAACGGGCTGGAAGGGAATGCAGGATGAAACCGAAGATTCCAGGCGAACTGCAAGACATCTACGAGAAAGTCGTCGCGGGCGAACGCCTCTCCGCCGCCGACGGCATGCGCCTCTACGATACGGAGAATCTCAATGCGGTGGGTTACATGGCCAATATCGTCCGCGAGCGTCTTTGCGGAAACGTGGCCTGGTACGTGCGCAACCAGCACATCAACTACACCAACATCTGCAACAAGCTCTGCAGATTCTGCTCCTTCTACGTGCCGCCGAAAGACAGCCGGGGATACGTGCTCTCTCCTGAAGACATTCAGGAACGCGTCAGACAATACCTTCATATCCCCATCACCGAAATCCACATGGTCGCGGGAATCAACCCCAAACTGCCCTATTCCTACTATATCGATATTGTACGTGCGGTCAAGGAAGTCCGTCCCCGGGTGGCTGTAAAGGCCTTTACTGCAATCGAGTGGGTGCAGATCGCCAGAGCAGCGAAGAAGACGCTCAGGGAAGTCATGCTGGAACTCAAGGCAGCGGGAGTTTCGTCAATTCCCGGCGGAGGCGCCGAAGTCTTCAGCGACCGTGTTCAGGCGGAGATGTTCTGGACCAAGGCCGACTCCGACGAATGGATGCGCGTTGCCCGCACCGCACACGAAGTCGGCCTGCCCACCAACGCCACGATGCTCTACGGCCACATCGAGAACCCGGAAGAACGGGTGCAACATCTCGTCAGCCTGCGGGAGCTCCAGGACGAAACCGGCGGCTTTCTGGCTTACATCCCGCTTTCGTTCCACCCCGAACGCACCGAACTGGAACAACTGGCGGCCCCCACCGGCGAAGCCGACCTGCGCGAAATCGCCGTCGCCCGCCTCATGCTGGACAACTTCCCGCATATCAAGTCGTTCTGGATCATGAATACGATCGAAATCTCGCAGGTCGCCCTGTGGTACGGCGCGGACGACATCGACGGCACCATCCAGGAATACGAGATCACGAGGCGCACGTACGAGGAGACACGCCAGGTGCTTACCCGGAAGCAGCTGGTGGAACGCATCATTGAAGCCGGCCGGGCGCCCGCGGAACGCGACAATCTCTACAACGAACTCCGCGCGGAACCGGACGCCGTTGAAAACGGGGACCCGGTAGCCGTACCCGGCGAGCTGCCCGTGCTACCCTGAAGCCTGTAGAGGTGCAACAAGCACCATTGGGCCCGGAGAATGGATCGATGATCGACGATATCGCCAATAGGATCGACGCGGAAGAACGTATCACGGTGGATGACGCCCGGCGGCTGATGGCGCATCCCAACATTGCCGAACTGGGGATGCTCGCTGACTCAGTGCGCAGGCGTAAATGGCCGGCAGACGTGGTCACCTACAACATCGGCCGCAATATCAACTACACGAACGTCTGCTGGGTGCGCTGCGACTTCTGCGCGTTCTACCGTCCGCCCGGGTCCGGCGAAGGGTACGTCCTGCCCCTGGAGGAAATCTTCAGGAAGATCGACGAACTGGTGGCCGCCGGGGGGCAGATTCCCAAATCCAACGAGATTCTCATGCAGGGCGGCCTGAATCCCAAACTTCGAATCGACTACTACGAAGATCTCTTCTCCAGCATACGGGACCGCTATCCGTCCGTCCACCAGCACTGTCTGTCCGCCACCGAGATTATCTATATTGCGCACATCTCCCGTCTGTCCATCCCGGACTGTATCCGGCGCCTCCGGGACGCCGGTCTGGACTCCATTCCGGGGGCCGGGGCCGAGATCCTGTCGGATGAGGTCCGCGATATCATCGGCTTTCGCAAGGACCGCGTACACGAGTGGCTGGCGGTGCATCGCGCAGCGCACGAACTGGGCATGCGGACGACCGCTACCATGATGTACGGCCACGTGGAATCCGTCGAGCAGCGCCTCGAACACCTGAAACACATCCGGGACCTCCAGGACGACACCGGCGGCCTCACGGCATTCATTGCGTGGAATTTCCAGCCGGACGATACCGATCTGGCCGCCGACAACGCCCGCTGGAACGGAAAGATGGCCACGGGATACGATTACCTGCGCACCATTGCGGTTTCCCGCCTGTTCCTGGACAACATTCCGAGTTTTCAGGCCTCGTGGGTGACCCAGGGTCCCAAGATCGCCCAGGTCGGCCTCAAATACGGCGTCAACGACTTCGGCAGCACCATGATGGAGGAAAACGTCGTTTCCGCCGCGGGCACCAGCCATACGAACGACATGAGCCTTCCCGAGATGTTACGCCTCATCCGGGATGCCGGCTACCGGCCGGCGAGACGCGACACCCGGTACGAAATCGTGAACTGAAAGCCGCGCGAATGGCAACCCGCCTCGCTGTCGTCTCGTTTCTGAACACCCGTCCGCTGGTGCACGCCCTGGAGACCGGCCGGATCGAACACCGCTTCGACCTTTCCTACGACGTGCCCTCCCGCTGCGCCGAACGCCTTCACAGCGGCGACGCCCACGCGGCCCTCATCCCATCCATTGAAATCGCCCGCGGGCCCGTTCCATACCGCGTCGTGCCAAAAGTCAGTATCTCCTCCCTGGGGCCGGTCCGAAGCGTACTGCTCCTGCACCGGAAAGACCCGGCCGATATCCGGACACTCGCCCTGGACGTCAACTCCCGGACGTCCGCCGTCCTCAGCCGCATTCTATTGCAGAAGAGATACGGGTGCAGGCCCGACATCCTCCACCTGCCTCCCGACGCCGGACGCATGCTGGATCGCGCCGATGCCGCCGTCATCATCGGAGACGCGGCGCTTGGCGTGGATGTGACGTCCGTTTGCGCGATCGACCTGGGCGAAGCCTGGACCGGCCTGACGGGCCTTCCGTTCGTCTACGCCTGCTGGGCGGGCCGGGCCGGCGCGCTGGATCCGGGGCAGACCCGGCAGCTGATCCGGGCGAAGGCGCTGGGGCTCCCGGAGATCCCCGCGATTGCGGCTGACTGCGCGTTGTCCCATTCGGGTTCAGCCGAATTCTATGCCGACTTCATGGGTAACAGGATCCGTTACGACTTTGGCGAGGCCGAACTGAAGGGCCTGAACCTCTTTTACAGATACGCACACGAGTCCGGCTTTATCGATAATATCCCGAAGGTTCGCTTCTACGCGCAATCCTGACACATCCGGCCGAAAGTCGGAGGGAGGGACTTACCCATGCCCAGAACCGGTCGCGCTTCGGTTCTCGTTGGCGAACGCTTTGAAGTCCGCGAGTATCCCGTCCCCGAACCCGCGCCCGGCACTGTCCTTTTGAGACAGGAACTGGCGGGCATCTGCGGCACCGACCTGCACAACTGGGAATATCAGAGACTGGATGACGAAATGATCCTGGGACACGAAAACGTCGGCATTGTCGACACACTGGGGGAAGGCGTGACCCACGATCATCTGGGTCGTCCCGTCAGAACCGGAGACCGGATCGCGCTCGTGCCCGGGACTTCCCAGGGCGCATACGGATTCATCCCGGCCGGCGAGCAACCCTATCTCCGGGGCGGATTCGGCGAATACATCTATCTCTGGAATCCGGAGACCGTTTTCTTCAAGACCGATCTGCCGGCCGAAGTCGCCGTCCTCCTGGAGCCCTTCACAATCGGCGTGCACGGCGCGATGCGTGCCGGCATTCAATTTGGAGACACCGTCGTCGTTCAGGGATCCGGCGCCATCGGCCTGGTCACCCTCATCTGCGCCAAAGTCAGCGGCGCAGGCCGGTTGATCATGGTCGGCGGACCGCCCGGGCGCCTGGACCTCGCCCGCGAAATCGGCGCGGACGTCACCGTCGACATCGCCGAAGTTCCGGACCCGGAGGAACGAAAACGAGCGGTCAGAGACAGCACGCCCGGGGGTGCCGGAGCAGACGTCGTCTTTGAATGCGCCGGATTCCTGCAGGCGCTGCCCGAGGGTCTGGACTACCTTCGCCAGAACGGCACCTACGTCGAAATGGGCCATTTCGTGGACGTCGGGTCTTTCGAATGCAACCCAAACCGGATGTTCATGCGCAAGAACCTGCGCTTCGAAGCCGTCTGGGCGAGTTCATCCGATCACTTCGTGCGGGGCCTTCCCATCCTGGAGAAGAACGAATTCCCTTTCGCCGACATGGTCAGCCACACCATACCGCTGGACCGGGTGCCCGAGGGCTTCAACGCCCTCGCGGGCAGCTACCGTCTGGACGGCAGAGACGCCATCAAGATCGCGGTATCCGGAAGTCTGTAGTCCCGCCTCCGGCTTGACGCTGGCGCAACCTGTTCAACCATCCGACGGCGGAAACCATGACGCTGCGCGCGCTCCTCATCGGCCTGGCCATGGCCGTCTGGGTCAACCTCTGGCCCACTTACTCCAGCCTCATCGCGCATTCTTCGCGCGCCGACTACGCGCACCTGTCGGTGGCGCTGCTGATTCCCTTCATCTGCCTGCTCGGCCTCAATCTCCCGCTGTACCGGCGCGGCCGCGGCCTGTCTGCCTCGGAATTGCTGGCGGTCTGCTGTATTGGAATGGTCGCCGCAACGATGCAGGGAGAATGGCTCTCGGGTTATTTGCTCGGCGTGGTGACGGCGCCCACGTACTTCGCCACGCCCGAAAATCAATGGTCCGACCTCCTCCTCTCCAGAATCCCGTCGTGGACCGTTGTCTCGGACCCGGCGGCCACCACCGGCTTCTACGAGAGTCTGTTCAAGGGCCAGAAACTCCCCTGGGGCGCTTGGGCGGCGCCGGTTTTCTGGTGGGCCGGGTTTCTTGGATCCGTGTTAACCGTCAGCTTCTGCATGGTCGTTATTCTGCGGAAGCAGTGGATGGACAACGAACGTCTCACGTTTCCGATCGCCACCGCCGTACTCGAGCTCACCGGAGTTTCCGGTTCCGAACGCAGCCTGTCCACGCTGGTCCGGTCGCGCCTGTTCCGGTTCGGTTTCTGGCTGATCGTCGCCATCTTCTGCTGGAATATCTCGACCTGGTTCGTCAGGGCCATACCCGTACTCGACGTGCCCATGACCGTCCTCAGCCGCAAGATTATCCGGATCGGACAGGGTTTTCCATACTTTGCATTTTCGATTCATCCGATGACGATCGCGTTCGCGTACTTCACGGAATCAAGCGTCCTGTTCAGTATTTGGCTCTTTCACCTGCTGGCCATCCTGCAGGTTGGCATCTTCAATCGCCTGGGCTTCAGCATCGGCAGTTCTGATATGTGGTGCTCCTTCGACCCCGCCATCGGCTGGCAGAGCTTCGGGGGTCTCACTGTCTTTACCGGTTGGGGCCTCTGGGTTGCGCGAAGCCACCTGGCCGCCGTGTTCAGGAGCGCCTTCGCGCGTTCAGCGGATCGGAATCATGCTGATGGATCCGGCCATATCGACGACTCGAAGGAACTCATTTCCTACCGAGCGGCGGTGTACCTGCTCCTGGCCGGCTGCGCCTACCTGCTCGTGTGGCTGTTCCACGCGGGAATGGCCGCAGGGCCCCTGCTCGCATTCTGGTTCGCCACCCTCGTACTCTACCTGGGCCTGGCGCGCATCATCGTGGAGAGCGGACTCGTGTACCTGAGGGGACCCATTACGGCGCAGTCGTTCACGTGGCACCTGTTCGGCATTACGGGGATGGGCGCGCACAGCGCGGTTGCGCTTGGCCTGACCTACACGTTTTTCTGCGATGCGAAGACCTGGGCGGTCACTGCCCTCGCCCATATCCCCAGGCTGGGCATGGCCATGCGTCCCGTACGCCGGCGCCTGCTGGCGCCCGGCGTCCTCCTTGGAGCGCTGGCCGGCGCGCTTTCCGTCATCGGCTTCATCCTCTACCACGGCTACTACGGCGTGGGCAGCTATAACTTCGGCGTGGTCAGCTTCAACGGTTCCGGCGACGGCGCCGTGGGTATCTGGCGATATACCGCCGCCCGCATCCAGGAAGGCACCGCCGGCACAAGCTGGGACCGCGTCGGGTTCTACGGCATCGGCGCCGCGTTCACCGGCCTCCTCGTCTTCCTGAGATACCGCTTTCCGGGATTCCCGATTCACCCCATCGGATTCACCATCTCCGCCTCCAACGTACTCAGAAGCAGCGTCACCTCCATATTCATCGCCTGGCTCGCCAAGGCCCTGATCATGAGATTCGGCGGCCTCAACAGCTACCGGCGTTTGGCGCCGCTTTTTCTTGGGATGTTCATGGGATATCTTGCGGGTGTGGGTCTGGGTGTGGTCGCGGACGTCGTCTGGTTCAACGGCGACGGGCACAAGCTGAACGACTGGTAGCGCCGCCACAATTCCGGTGCGCCGGATGCAAATCGTCCTTATCTTCCGGCTTCAGCCTCATAGGGTCCGGCGAGAAAATACAACCGCAACCGTGAATCCCGGAAGGTGAATCCCATGACTTTCGATCTTCTCATCCGCAACGGCACCGTGGTAGACGGGACCGGCATCGAAGAGCCGTTCCTTGCGGACGTCGCCGTTCAGGGCGACCGCATCGCCGCGGTGGGTCGTCTGGCGGATGCCCGCGCTGAATGGGAGATCGACGCCCGCGGCCACGTGGTCTGCCCGGGCTTCATCGACGTCCACGTGCATTGTGAACCCGCCCTCCTGACCGGAAACCACAGGTTTGCGGGCGTCGTTCAGGGTATCACCACCCAGCTTCTGGCGCCGGACGGATTCGGATGGGCCCCGCTGCCTCCGGACCTTCGCGGCCAGATGTGGGAATATACCCGGTTCATCGCCGGCTCCGCGGACATCGATCTCACCTGGGAAACCATCGAAGACTACCTGGACCTCTTTCCCGGAAACAGCCCGTGCAATGTCTACCCGCAGGTGCCCCACTGCGCCGTGCGGCTCAACGTCTGCGGCTGGTCGCCAGGCCCTGCCACCGATTCTCAGATCGACGCAATGGCCGACCTGGTACGGCAATGGATGGAAGCGGGCGCGGGCTGTCTGTGTCTTGGACTGGACTATCAACCGAGCGCGAATTCGGACCTTCGCGAACTGGTTGAACTGTGCAAAGTCGCGGCGTCCTACGGGGGCATCTACGCGGCCCACATCCGAAACCACCTTCTCGGCAGGGCGGAGGCGTGGAAGGAAACCTTCGAGATCTTCCGGCAATCCGGCATCCCGGTGCACCATTCCCACGAACGGGCCGACCGGGAGGGCGCGGAGCTTCTCGAGCTCGCCGACCGGGAGGACATCGACCTCAGCTTCGAGTCCTACCTCTATCCCGCGGGGATGTCTCACATGACCATCATGCTCCCCGTCGAGGACCAGGTGGGCGCCCCGTCGGACGTTCTTGAACACCTGGCGGACCCCGCGGTGAAGGAGCGCATCCTGCCCCATCTTCGCGGCTGGCTGGGCGCGTGCAACCAGGTGGTCGGCCACACCCGCTCCGGGCGGCACATCGGCGCCACCCTGTCGGACCTGGCCGCCGGGGCGGGCGTCGCTCCCGAGGACTTCGCCTACGATCTCATCCTGGAGGAGGAGGGCCAGTCCACCTACATCTTCCCCTGGCAGGATTCGCCCGAGATCAATGAAGATACAATCAGGAATACCGTCAGCCACCCGCGATTGATGATCGCGAGCGACGGCGTCTACAACGTGCGCCATCCCCACCCCCGGGGTTTCGGATGTTTCGCGCGCGTGCCGGGCGTATTCGTCCGCGAAAAAAGCCTGATCTCTCTCGCGGAAGCCATCCATAAAATGAGCGGATTCCCCGCGCGACGATTCGGCCTTGCCGATCGCGGGGAGATCGCCGCCGGGAAGGCCGCCGACATCGTCATCTTCGATCCCCGTACCGTTGACGCGACCGCCACGTTCGAGAACCCCACCGGAGGTCCCGTGGGTATCCCGTGGGTGCTGGTCAACGGGGAGCCGGCGGTGGAAGGCGGCGTCCCGACCGGCGCGCTCCCGGGCCGGGTGCTGCGCCGCGGCGCATCGCCGGCGGGCTGACCGGAAGGTTTCCATTCGAAAGGACGTCCCGTTATGTTGATTCTCGCCGTGGCACTCGTCCTGGTCGTTCTCGCGCTTCTGCCGGATCCCGCCGAAGCAGGCCCCGTCTTTCCCCCGGAGCTGGACGAAACCGACGCGGCGCGACTGCGGCGGACCCTCGAACCGGTTCTCACGCTTTCCGAGAGCGAAATACTGCGGATCATTCCCGACCGCGCGGGCATCTACTTCGTGGACTGCCCCAACTGCGACGGCGGCGCGCAGGAGGGTCAGATCGACTGGACCATCGAGGATCCGGACCGCGTTTTCTGCAAATTCTGCGGCCTCAGGTACCCCAATGAAAAATTCCCGGACACTGAGGTCCTGAGCGTGGTCAACCCTGCCGGCAAGACCCAGGAATACCCGTACTGGGAGGACGAAACCGGGTACAGGCATTTCTTTCAGGCCAAGGGATGGTACCTTGCGCGGGCCTACTTCGCCGGCGCCGCTCACGACCTGGCGGCGCTCTACTCTGCAACGGGAGACACGTCCTTCGCCCGTCGCGCCGCCCTCATTCTGAACCGGTTCGCCGAGGTTTATCCCGGGTACTGCGTCCACCACGACCTGCCTTTCCGGCAAAAGATCATCTTTCCCGGCAGCCAGGGGTTCCCCTACCCGGTCCAGGACTACCGCGCCTCCAAGTGGGACTGGTGGGCGTACATGGACATTCCCGAGAATCTGATCTACACCTACGACCTCATCCGGGGCAGCGGGGAACTCGACAGCACGATGGTCCGTCGCATCGAAGACGGGTTCTTCCACGCCAGTGTGGCCTTCATCCGGGGCTTCCCGCCCGCGCTGGGCAACATGGACCCCACGCTGCTTCGCGGCATGGTCGCCGCCGGAAGGGTCCTGGAGGAACCGGACTATATCCACGATGTCGTCGACCGGATCGAGAAACTCATTGCTGGCAACTTCTTCGTGGATGGCGTATGGCGCGAAGGCGCGATTTCCTATCACAACCAGACGATCGGCGGGCTGCGGCAGGTAATGGAAAGACTGAACGGTTACAGCGACCCCGAAGGATACATCCACCCCGTTGACGGGGAACGCTACGACAATCTGGACCTGAACGCGCGCTTTCCCATCCTGAAAAAAGCCGCGGCCATCCCCGAACTTCTCTGCTATCCCAACGGCCGTGTGGTGCCCACCCACGACACGTGGGCGAAGGGGCGGCAAACCCCCCCTGAGACATCCGGCCCGCTGCTTCTGCCCGGCATGGGCCACGCCCGCCTGGATATGGGAAGGGGTAAAGACCGGACCCAAACCTATCTACACTTCTCCGGAGGATACGGCCACCAGCACGCCGACCTCCTGAGCCTCACCCTCTACGCACGCGGCCACGAACGGCTGAGCGATATCGGCTATACCCACACGCGCCACAGGTGCTGGACCCTCTCCACGCTGTCGCACAACACGGTGGCCGTAGACGGCAATGACCAGGCATACGGCTCCGAAAACGCCCCGTCGGACGGCAACCTCCTTCTGTTCGCGCCGCACGGCGACACGTTTCAGGCGATCGAAGCCTCGGGCGACCGCGCCTATCCGGGCGTGACTTCGAATTACCGCCGGCTGCTGATCCAGATCGGCCTTTCGCCCGAACAGACCTACGTGGTCGACCTCTTCAGGGTCGCCGGCGGACGTCGCCACGAATACATCCTCGCGGGCGATGCCGACCACGACGGCGCGGTCGAAATCGACCTGCCCGCCGCGCCGCATGGAAACACGCTTCTCCCGGAAGGCGTGACCGCCACCCTCCCCACGGGCGAAAGCGTGAAGGGCGACGCCGGGGGACACAACCTGGGATACGCGTTTATCCGCGACGTGCAACGCGCGGAAGTCACCCGTCCGTGGACCGCGGCGTTCTCCAGCACGGCGGAGCCGGCCGGGGCCGTCCGGGTACACAGCCTGACCCATCCCGGCGGAGAACTCTTCACCGCACGGGCGCCGTCCATCCGGAATGCCGATGAGGACGACGTCCGGCTGGACGAGATCACCATGCCGATGCTGGTCCACCGCCGCGAAGGCGAAAACCTCTCCACCCTCTTCAGCGCGATCCTGGAACCCGTCGGCGACCGTCCGTACATCACCGGCGTTGAACGCCTGGACGTGGATGGCGCCGAGGATTCGGATATCGGACTCAGGGTCGTCTGCGGCGAGGTGACGGACTACATTCTGTCCGCGACGGACGAAGGCAGGACGCTCACGCACGGAGGCCTGAGCTTCCGCGGCCGGATCGGCTTCGTACGGGAGCGAAACGGTGAGGTCGAAGAGATGATCCTGGTCGGGGGTACGCTGCTCGAAAAGGGCGGGCGGAAGCTGGGCGGCAGAGGGACGCGCAGCGGCACCGTCCTGGCAACCAGACGAAGGGCCGCGGGGGACGACGTGGACGGGCTCCTCATCGACACCGAACTGCCAACCGGCGTGGACCTCATGGGCCTCACTGCCGTTGTCACCGACGGCGACGGATTCACGTACGGTCATCGGATCAAGGCCCTGCAGCACCCTGAAGCCGGCGGCACGCTGCTGGAACTGGAGGATGATCCGGGTTATGAAATCACCGCCGACGGAGGCCAACTCCTGTTCTTCCCCGGGCGGTCGTGGACGGGACCCGCGCGGGTCGAAATCTCCACCGTGGCCAGCCTGCGGATCAACACGTCCGGCGTCAGCGCCGCCAGGACCGGGGACTGGATCAACCTCGTCCGCAACGCGCCGTTCACGCCGCGCGACACGTCCGAAGACGCGGTTTTCCAGGACAAGCTATGGATCAGCAACGCCTACTACCACAACAGCGTCCTCACCCGTGACCTCTGGAACTCATCAGACGGCATCAGCTGGCATCTGGTCAGCGAAGCCACGCCGTACGACGGCTACAGCGAGATGACGGTCTACAAGGACCGCATCTGGGCGGTGAAGGGAAGCGTCTGGAACTCCGCGGACGGCATTGAATGGACGCGGGTGCTGGAAGAGACCCCCTTCGGCCCGCGCGGCTATGGCGAACTTCTGGTTTTTCGGGACCGGATGTGGCAACTCGGCAGCGGCAGCGACGTCTGGCATACCGATGACGGCGTCGCGTGGACACGTGTCACCACCGATGCGCCGTACGGAGACCGTTCCGCGACCGCCGTGGCGGCGTACAATGACCGGCTGTGGGTCATGGGCGGCCGCAAGGACCAGCCCAACGATCCTCCCGAAAAGGGTTACCCCCAATACACCACCCTCAACGACGTCTGGTGTTCTGAGGACGGCGTCAACTGGACGCGGGTGCTCGAACACGCCCCGTGGTCGCCGCGAATGTGGTTCATTCCGAAAGTCTACGCGGGCAGGCTCTGGATCATCGGCGGGTACGACAACGTCAACTACGTCAACCTGGGTGACGTCTGGTACACCGAAAACGGCCGGGACTGGCACGAGTTCAAACCCGACACCCGCTTTTCGCCGCGTCACGAATCCACGTGCTACGTGTTCCGGAACAGCCTCTGGGTTGTCGCGGGCAATACCTGGCCGGTGGTGAACGACGTCTGGCGCCTGACGCTGCCCTGAGGCGCAAAAAGCCTAAATGCGGCAAGAGGGTAGAGGGAAGACGGTAGAAGAAACCCTTGCCCGCTACTTTATTCCCTGTTGCCTCCGGCAGAAGAAGAAACTCCACAAGGCAGAAAATCTCTACCCTCTACCGTCTCCCGTCTACCCGATTCTGAGGGGCTGGGGGTGAGAGGATCCGAACACTCCAGCGACCATGTGTATCCTGGCAATCCGCAGTTTAATCGCCCTTTTCGATTCGCGTATATTCGACTTAACGTCCACAAAAACATACGAATCCTGGTTAAAGAAAGGAACCGCCACTCCCGCTATGTCCCGCGTCAAACTCGGGCTGCCCGATACCTTCATTTACGCCACCGACATCCGCCTTCGCGTCTCCGACATCAACTACGGCGGACACATGGACAACAACGCCGTACTCTCGCTCGTCCACGAGGCGCGGGTGCGTTTCCTCGAAAGCCACGGCTACAGCGAACTGGACGTGGACGGCGTGGGTATCATCATGGTTGACGCCGTCATTCAGTACAAGTCCGAAGCCTTCTACGGCCAGACGCTGACCTTCGAAGTCTCCGTGGGCGGAATCAGCCGTATTGGATGCGACATCTTCTATCGCATTTCCGACAGGGACACGGGCCGCGAAGTTGCCCGTGCCAAGACCGGGATCGCCTTCCTCGACTACGCCACCCGGAAGCCGAAGCGGATGCCCGAAGGGTTCCGGAGCCTGTTCGCGGCCGGGGAACCTTGACAACCTCAATGCTATATTATATATTTCCTTTCCGGTCCGCGGGTTCCGGCCCCGGACCACAGGCTCATGTGCCGAAGTGGTGGAACTGGTAGACGCGCTGCGTTCAGGGCGCAGTGAGCCTTGTGCTCGTGGGGGTTCGAATCCCCCCTTCGGCACCAGAAAAACAACGGGTTACGCCAGATTGGCGTAACCCGTTTCTGTGTTCTGACCAGGGCGCCTGCGGCTTCTTCAGCGGTCAGGGTTACAGGCGGACGATATCGACGCTGATTTCGAACGCGCTAACCGGCACCGATACGCTCCAGTTCTCCAGGACTTCGGGATGGATCTCGCCGATGATGCCGTAGCTCTCGCCGTCCACCCGGATCTCACCGGCCCGCCCCGGAAGGAAGGTGGGATGTTCCGACGGTGTGAGGCGGTAGTCGAATCCCAGGTAGTAGGCAATGGCTTCGAGATGGCTCTGAATGCCGGAGAGATTGGCCTCGGCGTGCGCCTCCAGCGCGGCGAGACGGATTTCGGTGCGGGTGCCGTACAGGTCGTCCGGCGCGATGACGGATACCTCGCCCACCTCGAAGACATGATGGGGATAAGGGGCCTTTCTGCTCGCCCCCTCCACGCGGAGCAACCCGGGCAGCAAGGCGTTGCGGACCGCGCTGTAATTCTCCGACATGGGGTTGGAAATCTCGACGACCGCGGCGTCCGCGTCGCGCATTCGTTCCGTCAGGTCAGCCCGCGACGAGAGAATCGGCAGGAAGAGCTCCTGGAACCCGCAGCCGACCATCATGCCGCGGATGCGGTCCGCGAGGTCCTCCTCGGGCGCGGACTTGCCCACGGTGAAATCGCGCGGCAATTCGGGTTCGAAGCTGTCGAAGCCCACGGCCACGATCACGTCCTCGATGAGGTCCACGGGATGCAGGATATCGTCCCGGTACGGCGCCGGACGCGCCCGGACGCGGGTCTGGTGGAGCGCGAGGTCACGGTACCCCATCGCGGCCAGGGCGCCTTCGATTTCTTCGTTGTCGATCCCGCCGCCGATAACGCGCCGAAGGGCGTCCAGGCTGACTTCCACCGGTTCCGTCATATCCAGAGGGCACCGGATCTCCCGCCCGCGCGGCGTATCGTACGGATAGACGACGTTCACGGGCAGGATGCGCCCGCCGCGGTCCGCCATATTGGCGGCCATAATGGAAACGGAAAGGAGCACGGCGTCGAGCTCGGTGCCGGTGGCCTCGCAGAAAAGAAACGAGTCGCCCACCTCCACGGCGCCGGGGTCCCGGCTGTTGATCACGGGAGGCATGGAGAGGACCTCCCCTCTGCTGTCGGTGATGAGGGGAAACCTGTCGAAGCCTTCGAGCAGATGCGCATAGGTCCGTCCCGTCGGGTGTTCGCTCAGGATATCCCGAAGCGTCAGCTCCTTCTCCATGCCCAGCGGAACAAAGCGGGCGGCATCCGGATCGGCGGCAGCGAAGTTGACGGGAAAAACGACGTTGGAAGCGTCGTAAATTCCGATGGCCACGGCGCTTCGACCGCGCCCGTATCCTTCAGCCAGTTTCTCCTGGGCTTCGATGAGCTGCTCGAGGGCCGCCTCGTCCACCTCGATCCCTCTGCAAGCAAAGGCAGCGATCCAGGGCCGGATGCCCTTCAGGGCGGGGTCGACGCGCAGTTCCAGCTCCGCTGCGGGTTCTTCGAAAAAGGGATAGGATTCGTGCCGGCCGTTCCGGTGACCCCTGAGCAGCCTGGAGACCCCCTCGGACGACCAGAGGTCCGGACGGTTGGTGTCCTTCAGCTGGATCCTCAACCGGGAGTCGTCCTCCACCTTGACCTCGGCTTTGACAGCCTCCAGTGCGCGTTCGAGTTCGGGCAGGTCGTACTTCCGGCCTGCGAGTCGCTCGAGGTCCTGTCTGATGACGCTGATGGTGGGCATGCATGCTCCTTTATCCGGTCGTGCCGGGTTCGTTCCGCTTCAGCTGTCACTCGGCCATCGGCCTGTTCTCTCTCTCATTCCGGATGAGGTCCAGGTCGGTGCTGAAGAGGTCGCGGATATCGTCGATCCCCAATGCCACCATCGCCATGCGGTCGATGCCCAGGCCCCATGCGATGACGGGAATGTCGACGCCAAGGGGACGGGTGAGTTCGGGACGGAAGAGGCCTGCGCCGCCGAATTCGATCCAGCCCAGCGAAGGGTGCCTGGCCTGAAGTTCGACCGACGGCTCCGTAAACGGGAAGTAGTCCGGCACAAAGCGGCACTCCTCCGATTGCGCGATTTCCAGCGCGAAGAGCTTGAGAAGGCCGAGCAGACTCCGGAAGTTGATGTTCTCGCCCAGTACGATGCCCTCCACCTGGAAGAAATCCGCCGCGTGTGTGGCGTCGACGTCGTCGTACCGGAAACAGCGCGCAACGGCGAAGTATTTCCCAGGGATACTCGGGCCCGATGCAAGCGTACGGGCCGAAAGTGCGGTACCCTGGCTGCGCAGGATGAGACGGCGCGCGCGCGCGGGGCTGAATTCGTATCGCCAGCCGCGGGAACCCGTGTCGCCGCCGTTGGCGTGGGCTTCGGCCACTTTCGAGAAGAAGGGTTCTTCAGCCGCTTTGGAGCGGACGGGGTCCTTTACGTAGTAGGCGTCATGGATATTGCGCGCCGCGTGGAACTGCGGCATGAACAGGGCATCCATATTCCAGAACTCGGTTTCCACCAGCGGCCCCTTCATCTCTTCGAATCCCAGCGAGAGCAGCTTGCGCCTCACGCCGTCCAGATAGGCGCGGTAGGGATGCAGACGGCCGATGAGAATACGCGGGGGCTTGATGCTGATGTCGTAACGGCGGAACGACACGTTCTTCCAGGCTCCGGTCCGGATCATTTCCGGCGTCAGGCGTGAGACCTCTACGCCCGTCAGATTGGTCTCCAGAATGCCGGCCAGCGTCCGGACGCCCGGCGGCGTGAGTCTGTACGCACGCTCCAGGCGTTCGTCCACGCGGATGGCTGCCCGCCCCTTCCCGCGTTTGCTTGTTCGCTCACGGATATATGACTGGATCTCTTCCGTGAATTCGCCGAGGTTCAACCCGGCCTCTTCGCCTGCCTGTTGAAGGCGTCCGAAGAGCCCGGGCATCAATCTCTCCACGAAGAACGCGGCCCTTTCGGGGTTGTCGATGCGGATGACCGCGCCTTCCTGACGGATTGTACCCTCCGCCTTCAACCCGCCGAAGGCGCTGCCCCATTCGCCCCTGTCAAAGCGGGTGTCTTCCTGCAATTCCCTGAGCGTCGGCGCGGGCGCCTCGCCGGCCCGAACCAGCAGCGCGACTTCGGGCGTCGCGCCGATGCGGGCCTGAACGGCCCCTGGCTCAGTGAGGCTGACGGTGGAGACCGTTGCTTCCGAAACAACTTCGACAAGACCCTTGGAACGCAGCCACTCCAGCGCGCGCCGGACCTGGCCGGGACCGATGCCCGCGGTCCGCGGAAGGGCGGCGTCGGTGATCTCGTGGTCCTCACGCGGCTCGAAGGCACGCAGGGTCCTGATTTCGAGCGCATGGAGGGATGACAGGTCAATCGGCTGATTCACGGCGATGCTCCCTGGAATCGGGGCTTGAGATTGTCGAGGTACCCCACGGCGATGTATTCGGGCCTTAACAGCCCGTTGAAAAAGCCCATCCGGGCTACGGCCGGCCCTTGCGGTCGAAATACGGCGTTGCGCTCCCTCGCCGAATCGCAGGATGGGACTCGGTCGCGCGCCTTGTCTTCGACCACAATGGCTCGGCCTCGCCTGCAGAGCGACTTTGTCAACGGACTGTTAACGGGTAAAAAAAGATAATCCTCTCATCCCCATAGGGACGAAAGGACGTGACGTCTTC
>CAZKDZ010000182.1:0-15252 GCA_964551635.1 uncultured bacterium
TTTACACCGACCTACTCCTCCTGGCTCAACCAGGTCGAGATCTGGTTCAATATCATCACGCAGAAGGCCATCAGGCGCGGCTCCTTCAGGTCCGTCAAAGAACTCATCGACAGAATTCAAACCTTCACCGACAACTACAACGAGACGTCCAAACCTTTCGTCTGGACCGCCACCGCACAATCGATCCTCGAAAAAGTCGAACGATTATGTAAAGCTATTTCTGGGACAGGATACTAGTTCTTCGAGATAATTGTCCCCCCAATAGGCCTCTTTGACCACATCGGCTAGGACAGAAGGCGATGGCGCAGATTCGGTTTCTCTAACGTCCGTGACTTCAAACGGAAAGTCATACTCTTTTTGCTGTGAATGTGTTAGCCAGCCAACTACACTCATTGGGCGTCTCAAAAAAGGGCGAATAAGAAAGACCCCGACTTTCCATTCTTCTTATTCACAGATGGCAAAAATCAGAACTGAAATGGTGTGGGTGTAGCTGACCAAGGCAAGTCAAAGCCCGGTACAAGCACGGGAAAGGACCATTGGCAACATCGTCTGCACTTCTATCAAGTGAATGGGTAACTGAAGTTTTGGCCTATATGGTTGACTACGCGTGGTTTTCGTAAGGGTTTGCGTCGGACAATAGGCGGGCTGGATACGTGGAAACGGGTTCGCAAACCTCTCGATTGGGCATGCGTTATTCGCTAGTGGCTTATGACTCCTCATTGAAGCTAGTATTGCAGCAACAACACCGGCCGGTGCAATGGCGGTTAGAGAGCGGTCTTGGTATTGCTAATTTGTGTAAGGGCGAGACATTATATCGCAAAAACGGGTTGACGTTGTTCTTGCGTTTGCTGACAAATCTCAAGGACCGGAGGATAGGTCAACCAAATACCCGTCTGAGAATGAGCAGACCTTGCGGTGATAATGCGCTTTCACTGGTAGACCGTGTCGTAGTTCCGGGTCTCCAACAATAACACTCACTCAACGTATATACTGATTATACGACGGATTCACAGAAATTCTTGAAGATAAACGCCTTTTGCGCCGTGCCTGCGTGGAGTAGAACGAGGTTGGATACCGCCGCCGACTTACGGACAGTATTTTCGGCGAGATCGGGCCCACCTGCCAAGTCGTTTGGAGTCTGTACACCCAAACTGCCGAGATTAACTTACGCCCGGATGGAATAGCGCACGGTGCAAATTAACAATCATACGGAGACGGTACCCGCCAAGCAAGTTCGCCTGCCGAAATTGAAGTGGGCGTAGTCTTGCCTGAAATGTGTGATTGCCAAATTAGTCGCGGGTACACTGAGCGAGTACTACATCGTGTAGTTCTGGTGGGCCCTGCAGGACTCGAACCTGCGACCAACGGATTATGAGTCCGCCGCTCTAACCAACTGAGCTAAGGGCCCGTAACAGGGAAATTTACGCGAAATGGCGGAAAGGACAAGCGTTTTGTGGTCAACGCGGCGCTGTTTCGGTTTGAGCGCGCCGGCCGGCGAACAGTTCCTTGCGCTGGCGGGTGAGCTCTTTGTGTTCGGTCATCAGCGCCATGGGATCGGTCCCTCGTTCGGCCGCGCGCAGCCGCGTCTCCACGGCCGCGATACGTGCGTCCAGGGACCTGAGTCGCATTCTGGTGAGATAGTCCTCCAGCGGGACCTTCGTGTCCGGGTTGAGTATACCGGTTTCCATTGACATTGCGGATACGATACCGGCCAGTCCGGCGTCCTCGCATTGATTCAGCAGCGACGCGGCCGACGCGGTCCGACCCTCCTTGCGCGCCGCCGCGATCATTCCCGAGATACGCCTGTACACGCTGTTGGTAAAGTGATCGGCGTCAATTTCCGCGAGCACCGTGTCGGCCATGCCGTCGTCCGCCATCATCAACGTAATGAGCTCCCGTTCCAGGCGGGGGCCCGGCTCAAACGACGTCGATCGGGAATCTGCGTCCGCATCTGCCGGATTGCGCCCGGTTCGCCGGAAACGGGCGGCTCGCTGCACCGCGTCGATGACAATCGCTTCCTCGATCCCCAGCTTCTGCGCGGCCTCCTGGATCAGAAAGCCCCGCCGGGCGCTGTCCTTCGCGTGTGCGATAATTTCCGATACGGTCCGGACGGCGCGTGTCTTGCCGTCCGACGTGGACATGTCTTCCCGCGACCGGACCCAGTCGAAGAGAAAATCCATCAATGGCGCGGCGGAGTCGATCAGCTCCATGAAACCGTCCGAACCCCGCTGCCGCACGAAGCTGTCCGGGTCCTCGCCGCCGACCAGCGTGACGACTCGAATATCCAGTTCGGACGACATCATCGCCCCGATACCGCGAACGGTGGCTGCGGTACCCGCGGCATCCCCATCGAAGACGAGTACGGCCAGGTCCGCATACCGTTTGAGCAGGCGGGCGTGGTCCTGCGTGAGCGCCGTCCCTGAAGACGCGACGACGTTGCGGACGTCGAACTGATCCAGGGCGACCACGTCCATATATCCCTCCACCACAACCGCCGACCGGGTTGACCGGATGGCTTCCCGGTTCTTCCAGAGGCCGTAGAGCGTGGCGCTCTTGTTGTAGACGGGCGTCTCGGGCGAGTTCAGGTATTTCGGCTGCTGCTCCGGATCGAGGGCGCGGGCGCCGAAAGCCACCGTCCTGCCCGTGTGCGATTCGATTGGAAAGATCACGCGGTCGCGAAAGCGGTCGTAGTATCCGCCGTTCTGACGCGGAACAACCAGCCCGGCCCGTTCGAGCATCTGCGCGCTGAAGCCGCGCCGGCCCGCCACACCGAGGAGTCCGTCCCACGCGTTGGTCGCGTAACCCAGCGAAAACGTTTCCATTGCGGATTCGGACACGCCCCGACCCAAAAGGTAGTCGCGCGCGCTCTCGCCGGACGGGTGGCGCATCAGCATGTGGCGGAAATACTTCGTTGCGAATTCGACCGTCCTGTAGAGCTCGTCATTCGTGTCCGTTTCTGCGGGACGTCCGGTTTCGGATTCGGGCAGGACGATACCGACCCGATCCGCGAGCTTGCGCACGGATTCCACGAAACTGATACGTTCGAGATCCATCAGGAATCTGAATGCATTTCCACCCGCGCCGCAGGAGAAACACTTGTAGATCTGTTTCTCCTGCGAGACATTCAGGGAGGGCGTCCGGTCGTCGTGAAACGGACAAAGTCCCAGAAAGCTCTTGCCGCGTTTGCCGAGCGCGACAAATTCCGAAATGACGTCGACGATGTCCACCGAATTGCGGACCTGTTCGACGGTATCTTCGGGGATGCGGGCCATGGCGGATTCCCGACCGGGTCAAAACGAAAACAGCGTTGAGGAAGGCCGGCGCGATGTGCGCTTCGCGGACCTGGTTTGGGGGACGTGCGGATCGTCAGTGCGGGCGATACCGGCGTTCAGGCATCCACCCACCGGTTGTCTTCTCTGATCAGCCCGATCAGTTCGTCCACGGCGACGGCGGTGGGGATGTTCCGCTTGACGACGTCCTTGCCGCGGTAAAGCGTGATCCGGCCGGGGCCGCTGCCGACGTACCCGTAGTCCGCGTCGGCCATTTCGCCCGGGCCGTTCACGATACAACCCATTATGCCGATCTTGACGCCTTTCAGGTGGTCGGTGCGTCCGCGTATCAGGGCGGTGGTTTCCTGCAGGTCGAACAGGGTGCGGCCGCAAGAGGGGCAGGAGATGTACTCGGTTTTCGAAATGCGTGTGCGGGTCGCCTGCAGGATACCGAATCCAAGGCGGTTGAGGTCCCCGGGTCCGACGTCCGGCGATTCCAGCCATATGCCGTCGCCAAGGCCGTCGGTGAGCAACCCGCCCGTGTCTATAGCGGCGTGAAGGATGAGAGCGTCGTCGTCAATACCATCGTATTCGCGTCTGAGTACGACGGGTATGCGGATGCCGTACTCGACAAACTCAGCCAGAACGCGGCGCAGGTCCGGCATCGCGTGGGAATTGCCCGTACGCAGGACAAGCACGCAGTTGGCGGCCGTACGCAGCATCGCCAGGACTTCATTGCCAAGGTCATCGGGTTCGGCGAGCAAAAAATTCAGGCGATCGGACCGATATGGAGCCTCGCGAAAGGCGGCCAGGTCGAACAGCGGATAGGCGTTCGACGACCCGCCGCGTGCACGCCATGCATCGTGGTCGAGAATCTTGCCGAGTGTGCCCGGAAGGCCGAATTCGATGTCCCGGCTGCCCAGATAGATGAAGTCCGGCGCCATGTCCGCGATATTCCATTTGTCCAGATTCGCGTCGTATTCGTAGCCGATCGCGGCCAGGCAGGCCGGAGATTTCAGTTCGCCGGGGGAAAGGACCATAACGGGCACGCTGTCGCCACCCACGCGGTCCACGGGCCGGGTTTCACGCCGGGTATAGGTGTATGGATCGATCGGATTACTGATGATCGCGGGAATCGGTGGATGCCCAGGTCTGGCCTCGTACCGTTCGACGAGACGGATACAGACGGGAATTTCGGCTTCGGGCTCCTCCGTCAGAGAGACGCGAACGGTGTCACCCAGACCGTCTTCAAGGAGCGCTCCGATGCCCACGGCGGACTTGATGCGCCCGTCTTCGCCGTCGCCGGCCTCGGTGACGCCCAGGTGAAGAGGATAGTTGAAACCCTCGGCTTCCATGCGGTTGACCAGCAGGCGGTAGGCCTGGATCATTACCTGGGGATTGCTGGCTTTCATGGAAAGGACGATGTCGTGGTAGTCCAGGTCGGCGCAGATGCGCGTGAATTCCAGTGCCGATTCGACCATTCCCAGCGGCGTGTCGCCAAACCGGCTCATGATGCGGTCCGAGAGGGAGCCATGGTTTGCGCCGATGCGCATGGCGGTGCCGTATGCCTTGCAGATGTTGACCAGCGGCGTGAACTTTTGGCGGATGCGTTCAATCTCAGCGGCGTATTGAGCGTCGGTATACTCGACGATCTGGAATTTCTTCCTGTCAGCGTAGTTGCCGGGGTTGACCCTCACCTTCTCCACAATCCGCGCGGCGATTTCCGCCGCATTGGGCGTGTAGTGAATGTCCGCGATGAGCGGCGCATCGTAACCCCTTGTCCGGAGTTCATTCTTTATGGCCTCGAGGTTGCGCGCCTCGTTCTGGCTGGGCGCGGTGATGCGTACGTAGTGGGCCCCCGCCTCGATGATCCTGATGGACTGCTCAACCGTGGCGAGCGTGTCCATGGTATCCGTCGTCGTCATGGACTGGATTCGTATCGGATTGTCCCCGCCAAGTGGAATATGGCCGATGGACACTTCCCTCGTGCGGTATCGGCTGTATTCAGTGAGACTGTTGCAGTATTTCCCGGGGTCGGTCTGCAGGTTGGTAATCAGCATCGGCAGGTTCACGCTAAGGGATGGATTGGTGGTTTGTATCCGATTCGGTACTAATATAGACGAAACCACCTGAGGTGTCAATCTGCGCCGGATAGACAGGCGAATGTCGCGGCGGAGATTGGTGATTGGCTGCGACGGGCGCTTTCAGGGATCCACGTTGAGTGTGATCACCGTGACACCCGCGCCCCCCTCGTTGAGCTGTCCGAGGCGCTGGGACTTGATGAATTCGTGGTCGCGAAGGTGGGCGCCGATCGCCCGGCGAAGGGCGCCCGTACCCTTTCCATGGATAACGGCGGCGCGCTCCATGCCGGCCAGGTAGAGTTCATCGATGTATTTGTCGACGGTTTCCACCGCCTCATCAACGGTCATTCCCCTTAAATCCACCTCGCTGGAAACGGCGCTGCGACCGGCAAGCCCGAAACGGGGTGCATCCGGGGCGGTTTCTTCTGCCGCCTCCACGATTTCGAGATCTTCCCGGCGTGCCTGAAGCCGCAACTTGCCGATTTCGACCGGCACGCGCGATCCTTCGATCCGGCCGTCCGCCACAACGCCTTCTTTGCCCAGGCTTCGCACGATGACGCGGCAACCGGATTCGAGGACAGGCGCGGTCGCATCCGTCTTTTCGACTGTGGCCGCCAATTCGCGCCGCGCCCGCTCAACCCCGGCCCGGGCGTTCTTGATTGAGTCCCTGTCGGCATTGCGCTGTCTGAGTTCGGATACGGTGCGTTCGATGAGGGCATTGGCGCCGTCCAGAATGCGCCGTGCCTCTTCCTCGGCGCCGCGTTTGAGCGTACGCTCACGTTGTTCCACTTCCTTGAGACGGCCGGTATACTCCACTTTCAGCCGTTCCATTTCACGTCGGGAGGACCGTGCGCGATCCAGTTCCTCGTTGTAGTACTTGTACGTGTCGTCCAGGTCCGCGATAAGGGCTTCCAGACGGCCTATATCGCTTCCCGCAATGCGCCTGGCTTCGGCGACGATCTCCGAAGGCATCTGAAGCCGCCGCGCGATTTCGAAGGCATAGCTGCTGCCCGGCGTGTTGAGCCGAAGCTGAAAGGTGGGCGTCAGTGTATCCGCGTCGAAGGCCATGGAACCGTTGGCCATACCCTCCGTGCGGTGCGCAAAAGCCTTCAGCGCTCCGTGATGGGTCGTGGCCACCGTGCGGCAGCCCCGTTCAGTAAGCGTGCCCAGCAGGGCCATCGCCAGGGCCGCACCCTGGTCGGGGTCGGTGCTGGCGCCCACTTCGTCAAGAAGCACAAGGGATCTGGCCTCGGCATGGGTGGTGACCTCGACAAGATTCGCCACGTGAGAGGAGAACGTGCTGAGGTCGTTCTCGATGGACTGCGCGTCGCCGATGTCGGCAAAGACGCCCGTGAAGATCGGAAACTGCGAATGTTCCGCAGCCGGCACCGGCAACCCGGATTGAGCCATCAGCGCAAGCAGGCCGACGGTTTTTATCGCAACGGTCTTTCCGCCCGCGTTCGGGCCCGTCAGGACGAGGGTACGAACGCCGTCGCTATCCATTGCAAGGCTGAGGGGCACAATGGAATCGGCCCGGTCCTCACCGCTCAGCCTGTAGAACAGAAGGGGATGACGCGCGTCATGCAGTTCGAGGCGCCCTTCCTCGCTGAAGACCGGTTCGCTGCATTTCAGCTTGCGAGAGAATCCGGCCATCGCGTAGATGGCATCGAATCTTCCAAGAATGCGCTGGTTTTCCAGGAGACGATCGCTTATCAGACCGACGCCCCTGGTGAGTTCGTGAAGTACGCGATTGATCTCCTGTTGCTCGGCCAGTTCGAGTTGCCGCAATTGATTGTTGAGCGCCAGCGTAGCCATGGGCTCGACGAAGAGCGTGGCCCCGCTGGCAGATTGGTCGTGTACGAGGCCATCCAGCCGGTGTTTCTGGTTTTCACGAACGGGAATGACGAAGCGCCCGTTCCGGATGGTGATCAGCCGTTCCTGCACGACGGTGTCGGGAAGGCGGTTCAGGATGCTCTCGACGGAACTGCGGATGCCGGTCCGGGTGTGTTCCAGGCTTCGGCGGATCCGCTTCAGTTCGACGCTGGCCGTTTCCTTGACGGTTTCCGTGGATGGGTCGATGGATCGCCGAATATCTGCTTCCAGATCAGGGTGCCGGAACAACCCGGATACGAGCTCCTGGAGTCGGGGATACTTTGCCTTGCGGTTGTGAAAGTACGTCAGAACACGGTGAGATAAACGCAGGACTTCCTCGATACCGGCGAGTTCGCCGGCAGTGAGCGTCGTACCGGGTACCGAGGCGGTTTCCGCCGCGGCACAGATGTCGGGAATGCGTCCGATCGGGACGGGATCGTCATACCCGATGAGGTCCATGGTTTCGAGCACGGGGCGGAGACGGGCTTCGATGCGATCGGGATCGTCCGCCGGGGCCAGGTTTTCGACTTCGTTTCGCCCTGCAGCGGAAACGGTGCGTTCCGCGATCAGGTCGAGAATCTTCTTGAATTCGAGGGCCTGGACGGTTTTGGGCGGCAGGGTCATCGGGTCATGACTCGGTAGGAGAAACCACGTCTGGTTTCCGTTGGGATTCCATCTCCGCCGGCGGGCGGCCCCGTTATTCCGGTGCGCCGCCTGAAGTGGGCGCTTGCGGATTGTCCGGCGTTTGTTTTTCTTTGCTTTGGGATTCCTCTATGAGTCCCTTGAGACGTTCCCTCGCTTTCCCGGTTCCCCGGGTCATACTCTCCACAAAGGGATGGGTAGATGACGCCTCGTTGACCGGTACGAGGTATCTGTAGAGTTGCGACGCTCGTGGAATGGCGGCCTTAACGGCATCCATCACGACCAGGCATGCCTTCTGAACGTGGCGTGTCAAACGCGCCTCGTCAATGTACGCCATCACCCCCGGGTGGGGGGAATACGCCCGCAGCAGCAGGATCAGCAATCCCAGAAGAAGCAACCCCTGAGCCAGGCCGAGTATGCCGCCGCACAACGTATCCACGGCGCCGAACGGGGTGGCCTTGAGCATGGCCTGAAGCATTCGCCCAAGAACGTAACACGCAATCAGTGTCGTAAGAAATACACAGACGAAGCCAAGCAGGACGGGGCCGTGGGCGGCGCCTTCACCTGAGATCCACTCCGAGACCGCACCACCGTAAGAAAGGCCGAGTCCGTAAGCCAGAATAAAACTTGCCAGACCTATCAGACCCCGGACAAGCCCCGTTCGGCAACCCCTGAAAACCATCCAGCAGAGCCCGATCAGCAAGATCAGGTCGACAAAGTTCATTCGGCCCTCCCTCTGGTGTCCTTTCCCGAAAAATCCTCACCTTTCGACCGCCGATTCAGGCGACTTATTTCCGGGAAAGAACACTGGCAGCCCATTGATAGAGCCCATCCGGGCTGCGGCCGGCTCTCGTGGGCGACCGACGACGTTGCTCTCCCTCGCGGAATCGATGGACGGGACCCGGTCGCGCGCCCTGTCTTCGGCCACGCTGGCCCGGCCTCGCCTGCAGAGCGACTTTATCTGCTGACTGTTGGCCCGTTCGCAAACATAATCGGGGAATCGGAACGTCATCGATCCAGCGGTTCAGCGCAACGTCGATTTGCAAAAAATACAACCGCATCCGAAAGCGAATCGGTGCGGTTGTCGTTGCCATACTCACAATTTTGACTTATTGGTTGAAACGCGTTTCGAATTTCATACGCTTGCGCTTCGCCGCGGCGATTTTTCGCTTGCGCCGCTCACTGGGTTTCTCGAAATGCTGGTGCTTCTTCATCTCGGTCATTATTCCCGCTTTTTCGCAGGTCTTCTTAAACCTCTTCAGCGCCTTTTCAAACGGCTCATCATCTCTCACCACAACCCGGGCCATAGGCTGAAATCCCTCCTTTCCGTTTCCTGTGGAAACACGCCATGCTCAGGAACAAGTGGAGTTGACAACCACGCGCCAGTCCCATTGCCTGTCGGCATGCCGTGTCGTACAGGAAATTGATGGTTCCAAATATATAAATTCAATAGAATTAATGCAAACGGTTTTTCTTTGGTTGACTGGATGCCGGCAATAGACGTATACTTTCTGTGCGCTGACACGGGTTTCAGCGCCACCGCGGGGAACTTTAACCGGACACCGGACGTTGACGTAGGATAGGGGAGCCGCAACGATGGGTGCGCGAACGAAGGATGTCACAGGCCGAACGGGCGGGCCCGGACACAAGGGGTTAATGGGTGCGCCGGTGGTTCGGACGGGCCGAATGAGGGTGGGGCTCCGGAGTTCGTACAGTCTGGGCGCCTATCTGTTTCCGGCCGCAACGGTGATCATCCTGGCGTTTCTGGTGTATATGCAAATCCTGGTTGTGGATCCGATGCGCCGTGATTCCCGAGACCTGATTAAACGTCTGGCCTTCTTTTACGGGTTGGCCACCCAGGATACCGTGGTTGTGAGCGATCTGGATGTCAACGAAATCTTCAGGACCATTACGAATGCGAACTTTCCGGTGGTCATTACAGACTCCCGGGGTGAGCCGCACATGTGGAAGGCCATACAGATTCCCGAAGGCAACCCCGGTGAACTCAGTGCGGCCGACAGGGAGCGAATGCGTCGCATTGTTCGAAGGCTGGATAGCGAGAATCCGCCGTATTCGTTCGAGATTCCGCAGATCGGTCCGCGGGTGCTGCACTTCGGCGATTCACCGCTGGTACGCCGGCTGGCGTGGCTGCCCTGGGTTGCGCTTGGTGTAACGGCGCTGTTCATCGGTGTGGGATACCTCGGTTTTCAGAATGTCAAAAACAGTGAGCAGAGATCGATCTGGGTGGGCATGGCGCGGGAGACGGCTCACCAGCTGGGCACGCCGCTTTCCTCTTTGTACGGTTGGATCGAGTTGATAAAGTCGGAACTTGAGCATTCCTCGGGTCCGGTGGATGAACAGACACGCAGGCGATTCGATCAGATCGTCGTTGCGATGGAGGAGGATACCAGCAGGTTGGATACAATCGTTTCCCGATTCAGCCTTATCGGATCCACGCCGGAGCTGCGTCAGGAAAATCTCCGCCACGTCATCGAAGAGACAGCCGCCTATCTGCGAGACAGACTCTCAAGGGAAGTCAGGATCGTACAGAGAGACTACGAAATACAGCCCGTCCCACTGAATCGGCAACTGCTGGGCTGGGCTTTTGAGAATCTGTTCAAGAATGCCGCGGACGCGATGGAGGGCAAGGGCGGAAAGATTGAAATTTCCGCGGAAGTACGGTCCGAAGGCAAATGGGTGGATGTGCGGGTGCGGGACAATGGCAAAGGGATTCAGCCCCATCTCGTCAAGCAGGTCTTCCTGCCGGGTTACAGTACCAAGGACCGGGGCTGGGGGTTGGGACTGACGTTCGTCAAACGCATTGTTGAAGACTATCACCGGGGCAGAATCTCCGTCGAGGACAGCTCGCCGGAGGCGGGAACAACGTTCCTGATATCATTACCCGTGAGGCCGGTGGAGGAACGGAAGGCCACGTAACGGCCGGGAGCTTGAACACCATGAGAGAAAAGCAGGTTCTGTGGGCAGACGATGAAATCGACCTCCTGAGGCCGCATACGATGTTCCTTGGTTCCCGCGGCTACAAGGTGACGCCCGTTACGAACGGGGATGACGCGATTGCGATGGTCAAGCAGCGGGGATTCGACATCGTTCTGCTGGATGAGATGATGGCCGGACGCGGCGGGCTTTCCACGCTTGCGATGATCAAGGAAATCAATCCGGATATCCCGGTAATCATGATCACGAAGAATGAAGAGGAGCGCCTGATGGAGGAAGCGCTCGGCCATCGGATTGACGACTATCTCACCAAGCCGGTCAACCCCAGCCAGATTCTCTCGGCCTGCAAGAAACTGCTCGATGCGCGGCAGATCGTGACAGGGCGCATGGGATTGGATTATGCGGCCGTGTCCAATCGAATTCGTGCGTCAATGGCGGGCGACGTGACGTGGCAGGACTGGATCGATATCCATGTGAAGCTGTCCGAATGGGATCTGGAACTGGACCGGATCTATGACGCGGGCCTGCGAAAGATGCATGAGGATCTGCGGCGGGCGTGCAATCGTGCTTTCGGTCGCTTCGTTGAGGCCAATTATGCCCATTGGCTCCAGGACGATATGGGCTCTCCGGTGTTATCGGTGGACGTCGTGAGCGAGTTTGTCCTGCCGTTGCTCCAGGAGAGGAAGCAGGTGTTCTTCGTGGTCGTGGATTGTATGCGACTGGATCACTGGCTGGCGATCTCTCCGCTCCTGTCCGAATTGTTCAATATAGAGCAACACTACCACTATTCCATTCTTCCGACGGCCACGCCCTATTCCAGAAACTCGATTTTCAGCGGCCTTTTCCCCAGCGACGTGGCCAGGTTGTATCCCCAGGAATGGCGCTCCGGCTGGGACGACGACAACAGCCGCAACCGGCACGAGCATCAGCTCCTGGACCGCCAGATTCAGGAGCTGGATCCCACGTTGAATCTGGATACCCGATACGTCAAGGTCCTGGATATAGCCGAGGGCAACCATCTCGTGAAAAAGGTGCATTCTTACCGGTCCTTCCCGCTGATGTCGGTGGTGTTCAATTTTCTGGACATCCTGGCTCACGGAAGGTCGGAGTCGGATATTCTGAAAGAGATGGCGCCGAACGAGTCCGCGTACCGGTCGCTCAGCCGATCCTGGTTTTCGCACTCATCGTTGTTCGAGATGTTGCGAAAGCTGGCGGAAACGGATACGACCGTGGTGTTGACGACCGACCACGGCTGTGTCATGAGTACGCGCGCAACCGTGGCTCATGGCAACCGGGATACGTCGACAAACCTCAGGTACAAATACGGCAAACACCTGCGATGCGACACCAGACACGCGCTGTATGTTGCAGATCCGAACGTCTATCGCCTGCCCGATCTGGGAATGGGAACCACGTACATCATTTCGCGGGAGGACTTCTATTTCGTCTATCCCACGAAATTCAACGAATACCAGCGGTATTACGCGAACAGTTTCCAGCACGGCGGCATTTCGCTGGAGGAGATGGTTCTGCCGGTCGCGGTGCTGAATGGCAAATAAACCCGTGCGTAATCCTCGAGATACCTGCCGGTTGGGGGGCGACAGGTATCGCGGGTCCCTATGCCTTGCCGACGATCGGTCACGCCTGAACCTGCCCTCGTAACGAATCCCGATGCAAACCTCAAGGGTTGAAATCAGCACGACGTCCCCGGATCAGACGCGAGCGTTCGGCAGGGAGCTGTCCGCTCGTCTGCGCCCGGGCGACTGTGTAGGGATGATCGGGGAACTCGGCAGCGGCAAGACCTGTCTGGCGCAGGGCATCTGTGAAGGGTTCAATGTGCCCGACCGGGTGACCAGTCCCACGTTCATCCTCGTGAACGAATACCGTGGCCACGACGCCGTGTCGCATCCGGTAACAATCTACCACTTCGACCTGTACAGGCTCCCGGATGCGGACGCCCTCCTCGACCTGGGCTGGGACGACTATCTTTCCGGAAACGGCATCTGCCTGATCGAATGGGCGGAACGCGCCGGATCGCTTCTGCCTGATCGAACCGTGCAGGTCCGGATTGAAATGACGGAATCCGGTTCACGCAGAATCCTGCTAGGCAACGGAGAATGCACATGATACCGCATGGATGCCGGTTGTTGCTGTTGCTTGCGGTCTGCTCGGGTTTTTCCGGTTCAGCGAATGCCCAGGGCAACGTGCCACGATGGCTGGTCGATGGACCGACGGCCGGCATGCTGCCTTCCGGTCGTCTGGCCGTGGATCTGCGATTGTATGGCGACAGCGGAATTCTCTCTCAAATCGAAGTCGGCGTCCACAACCGCATAAGCATGGGGATTTCGTTCGGCGGGCAGCATATTGTGGGCAGTCGTGACGCGGCATGGAATCCGCGCGTGGAAGTCGGGGGACGCGTCCGGGTGATCGAGGAGGAGTTGAAGGTCCCGGCAGTCGCACTCGGTTATCACTCCCAGGGGTACGGGGAGTACGACGAGAGTTTAAGCCGATATGCAGTCAAGTCCAAGGGTCTCTACGCGGTGGCGAGCAAGAACTACGGATTCCCACTCGGAGACATGGGATTGCACGCCGGATTGAATCGCAGCCTTGAAGATGGTGACGGGGATGGGGATCTTTCGGGTTTCCTGGGCGCCGATGTAGAGTTCAAGCGGATTTTTGCGATGTTGGTGGAATATGATTTCGCGATAAACGACAACGAAGACAACTCGCTGGGTTCGGGCAGGGGGAGGCTGAATCTGGGCGGACGGTGGATGCCTTCAGAGCGCCTGAATCTCGAAGTGGACGTCAAGAACCTGTTTCGTGACGGTAAGCGGACGACAAACATCGATCGACAGGTGCGACTGGTGTATTATTCGAAGATCTGGTAGTGACCGATTTGGGCCGTCTGCCCGTGGTCCGGGCTACGTCTCGGCCCGTCTGAGCTGATTGGGGACGACAAAGAGCGTGACTTCATTCCGGATGTTGACGAGTCCCGGGGCGGCACCCCGGGGCTTTTGCACGTACCGGACCTCGGTGCAGTTGACCGGAACCGTCCTGGAATGCCTGGCTTTGCTCCAGTAGGCCGCAAGGCTCGCGGCTTCCTTCATCGCGGTTTCGGAGGGCTTCTCGCGTTTTCCCTCGCGCTTGAGAATGACGTGCGAACCGGGACATCCCTGCGCGTGAAAAAAGAGGTCGTCCCTGGCCGAGCCCTTCGTGAGGCGGTCATTCTCAGTGTTGTTCCGGCCCACCAGAACGGTCCAGCCGTCCGTCGTCCGGTAACGTCTGGGATGCGTTTCCCCGGAGGCGTTTCTGCCTGTCGTTTTTTTCCTCGCGCGATTCGCGAGCCATCCCGTCGCTGCCAGCTCGTTTCGAATCCTGGTAACTTCATCGGGGCCGTCGGCTTTCCTGATTCGTTCCAGAAGCGCTTCAACCACCGCAAGTTCCGTTCGTGTCGCCTCTCGGCGTCGAGTGAGAATGGGCCGCGCCTTCTCGACCTTTCGACTTCGCTTCAGGTAAGCGGCGGCATTTTCATGCGGGAGTTTGTTGGCTCTGAGGGGGATCGTCACCGGCGGCTCGGAAGGATTGTATACGTCCGGAAGCGTGACGGAAGTATTGCCTGGATGGATCCTGTGGAGCGCTGCCATGAGGATGTGCCCGTACCTTCTGTAGCGTTCGGCGTTCCCGGTGTCGTCAAGATCGGACTGGATCCTCGTGATCCTGCTTTCCAGCGATGCACGTCGACGGTTGAGCGCAGTCTCGATCTCGCGCCGGTCTGAGTCCCGGTACGCCTGGTTTTCTTTCATTCTGGCGACGCGCTCAATCGCTTCGCTGACGGATTCGCATACGTCTTCCACCTCACCGGGCCCGTGCCGCAGACTCAATACCCGGATACACGGGGGACTGTCGGGAATACACAGTGTCTCGGGTTGATCCAGAAAGGGCGGGTGGGCAAAGACGGATTGAATCCGGCTGACCAGATTCCGGATTGAATGGGGTCCCGGTTCCGCGCCCGGTATCGCGTCTGTCTCAGCGACCAGCGATTCGGCGGTCAGCACGTCAAGTCCCGCAACGACACCCGCGAGGGCGCGCGCCGGCTGATCCGGCCGCTGCCGGAACGCGTCGGCGAGATCGGCCGGCACGAGTTCATCGGGCGGAATCCTGTCCTGTGCGGGCGGGGGACGATAGGTCTCGCCGGGAAGAACTCGCCGCCGGCTCTTCATTTTTCCTCCCACCCGGCGCAGCACACCCAAGATCCGTTCGTCCGGTTCCGATACCAGGATGATGTTACTGTACCGGTGGATCAGTTCCACGTACATGCGATAGCGGCGTTCTCCACCCAGTCGGTCGCGTTTGCGCAGGTCGAATGAAAGGACACGTTCCAGCGGGATCTGTGAGATCCCCATGATTACGCTGTCGCAGAGGTGGTGTTCGGC
>CAZKDZ010000183.1:0-13583 GCA_964551635.1 uncultured bacterium
TCCGCCCATATTCAATGTATCGTGGCTGCGCGCCCCTCGCCACTCCTGGGTGGGTTTGACCAACGCCGACCGGCGCTTTTGCAGCCGTGCGGAGACCGCCTGGAATTTTAAGACAGCTTCTTAGACAGGGCGCCGGCCTATGGGTTTTTGGATCCCGTTTTTCGTCAGTCTGGTTTCAGGACTGTACACCTCGTTGTGGGGCGCATTCAAGGACTCCCCCTATGAGGGTCTGAAACGCCGCACTTTTCCCCGCAGCGTCTATTTTCATTCCGTGATTTTCTGCGCGCTCTATTGGCTGCCCTCTTTTTCCGAAAATTTCCGCCAATTGAGCCTGTTTCAGGTTTTCTTCGTCATCATGGGCCTTGAACGGTTCCTCGCGGAACTGTACAAGGGATTCTTCAGATCCGAAGATCAGTCGAAATACGCCGTGCCGTCCAGAATCACTTTCTTCGGCCGGCCGGTGACCAGCGAGCCGTTGCGTCTCTTCTCCGGCGTCGTACTGGTTTCGGCGGTATTTTCCCTGCTGTTTCTTTCAATGCGAATCGTCGACTTCACGGGTTTTGCGGCCGTCGCTTTCTCCACGGGAATGCTGGTTTCTCTCGGTGGGGCATACAAGGACGCTCCCTTTGAGGGATTCGCGCCCCTGAAATTTTTCCGTTCGTCAATGGTACTCGCCATTTGTTCCCCCGTTTTTTTCTATTCGAACAATCCGCAATCGCCGGTACCGATCGGCTACCTGATCTTCATGAACGGCGGCCTGGAACGGTTCCTGGTCGAGTACTACAAGACTTACGTGCAACGCACGATGTCCGGCAAGTTCAGGCCGGACCTGCCGCGCATAGCACGATACGTTGAGACGCGCGAGAAATACCACTATATGGCGTGGATCATTATCGTTGGATTGGCGGTCCTGTACGTCTATGAGCTCACGACCCTATGAAGCCATCGTGATCGGATCGGGTCTCGGTGGCGGCGCTGCGGCGTTCGCGCTCAGCCGGGCGGGTTTTCGCACACTTCTGCTCGAACGAGGCGGGTGGGTGAAGCGGGATGCGCTTGACTGGAGCGCTCGCGGCGTCCTGATCGATCAGCGGTACAGAAGCCGTTCGCCGGTGCAGGTAGAAGGTGACGGAGGCCCGCACACCGTGTATCCGAACGAAGCGGTTGGCGGCATGTCGGTATTTTACGGCGGGGCGTCCCTGCGGTTGCGCGAGAAGGATTTTTCGAACTGGCCGGTCGATTATGCGGAAATGGAGCCGTACTATACGAAGGCGGAGCATCTCCTGGAGGTGCATGGTCAGGCGGGTGCGGATATGCATGAGCCGCCGAGGTCCGGGGCATATCGTTTCGGAGGGATTGAACTCGCGCCCCCGGCGAAGCGGATATTCGAGGCCGCCAGGAGGCTCGGGCACCGGCCGTTCAGGATTCCCCTGGCGCTGAATTTCACGAACGAAGACCGGCCGGTGTGCATCCGATGTTCCACCTGCGACGGATTTCCATGCCGCATCGAAGCCAAGAACGATGTGGCCATGACACTTCTGGCAAAGGCACAGACGTTCGACCTGTCAGTCATGCCCGGGATAATCGTCCTGCAACTGGAAACCCGAAACGGCCGGGTGGTACGGGTCCGGTGCCTGGACGGAGCATCGAACCGGGCGGTCGATTTCAGCGCAAAGATTTTAATTCTCAGCGCCGGGGCACTGCAGAGCCCGGCCATTCTGTTGCGCTCCGGCCTGGAGCGACTCGACAACCACAGGCTGGTCGGTCGATTTCTGATGCGGCACTGCAATGCCGTGGTGACCGGGCTCTTTCCCTTTTCAACCAATCCCGACCGCGTTTTTCACAAGCAGTTGTGTTTTACGGACTTCTACGAAGACCTGAGGGACCGATTGGGAACGTCGGTGGGAACCATTCAGGACATCTACACCCCCGCGCCGGAGGTGCTGAAGCACTTCGCGCCCTTCGGATACGGGAATCTGGCCGCCCTTATGGCGCGTTACCTTCAAAACCTGCTTTGTATTGCTGAGGATGAACCCCAATACGAAAACCGGGTGCATCTGACCTCTGGACTGGACGACCACGGCATCGCGGTTACCGGCGTCGTTCATCGATATTCGGACAGGGACCGCCTGCGAAGGAAATACCTGACAGACAGGGCCGGTCGCATTCTGAAGCAGGCAGGCGGCCTGTATCACCGCATTTACAACCTGGAGACGTTTTCTCACGCTGTTGGCTCGCTGCGTTTCGGAAACCTCGCCCGCGACAGCGTTCTGGATGAGTCCTGCAGGTTTCGCGGCATCGACAATCTATTCGTCCTCGACGGCAGTTTTATGCCCACTTCGGGAGGGGTCAATCCGAGCCTTACGATCGCGGCCAACGCGTTACGGGTTGCGGATGTCATTCACGCGGAATATGGATAGACATCTGCTCGCGGGCCGTCGCCGGAAAATCACGACGTCGCCTCTCAGGAATCCGGGAAATGAAAAGAATCTGTCTGGTTGGCTGCGGGACCATTGCCCGCCTGCACGCGAAGAATCTGTCGGGCGCCGCCGAGCTCTTTTTCTGCAGTCGATCCGAAGAGAGCGCACGGCGTTTCAACAATGAGTTTCGGGGCGGCGGCAGCTTCCCGCGTCTGGTGGATGCGTTGGCGTCTCCCGGTATCGACGGGGTGGTCATTGCATCCCCGCCCGAATACCACAAGGACCAGGTGATACGCGCACTCGCGGCGGGTAAGGACGTGATGGTCGAAAAACCGATGTGCGTAACTCCGGAGGAGGTGGATGCGGTTGGCGCCGCGGTGGATTCGCATCCGGAAGCGCTTTTGATGGTGGCCGAGAACTACTACTACAAGCCGTTGCTCAAGAGAATCAGGCCATTGAACGCGCAGCGATGGATCGGAGATATCGTGTCGGTCCACGTGAGGAAGACGTTCACGCAGGCGACGGTCGGCTGGAAACGCAAGTACGGCGCGTTGCTTGAAGGCGGCATCCATTTTATCGCTTTGATTTCTGCGATGTTCGAGTGTGCTCCGGAACGCGTCATCGGACGGTTTCCAGGACGCCGCGACGGAGAGCCGGAGCGGAACTCGGTCGTCAACCTGACCTATCCCGGTAACGTGACGGCTGAATTAAGGTATTCGTGGAACACGAAAAGCCGGACAAGGGGCGCCTTTCAGCACTCCAGGATTCAAGGCACGCACGGAGAGATCGTCTTCGAGAGCAATGGCCTTTATCTACTCCACAAGGGACGTCGAGGCGTCCGTCTATACTTTCCGGGGATTTCGGATCTGATGGGGTATCGGGAGATGTCCCGGGACTTCTTGCGCTGTATGGAGGACAGGAGCCTTGAGCCTTACTCGAACTATTCGAAAGCCAGACGGGACCTGAGGATCGTCTTCGATGCCTATCGCTGCTTGCACACGGCGCCCTGACGCGTCCCTTCACGGGTTCGCCTCGTCCGTGGCTGGAATGCAAAAACAGTTGACCGCGTTCATGCTTGTCGCTATATTTCCGGGCAATCTCCTCCCCGATCTCCTCCTTCCTGCGTAATACTCCTGCTCATCACGCTACCCGGAACCTGTACCTGAAAGGTTTCGTTTCCTCCACGTAACGGTAAGGATTGCCTCCGGCGTATTGCGTAATCAACGGGCGTCTTGCCGCACGGATAACACCCCGAGAAAAAGCCGGAATCGACGCCCGGGTGAAGAGCGAGAGGAACCTGCCGGTGAACGATCGCCTGAAGTCATATCTAGAGTCCTTTGTACCCCGCATCGATGAAGAGCTCTTCAGGTTTCTGCCTCAGGCCGAGCCATTCCGATATTTGTACGAACCGATGCGGGATTACCCGATTCGAGGGGGAAAACGGTTTCGGTCCGTTCTCGTGCTGCTGGCGTGTGAGGGGTTGGGCGGCGCGGTGGAGAAGGCGCTGCGCACTGCGGCAGCGTTCGAGATGTTCCAGTCTTTCGCGCTTGTTCACGACGACATCGAAGACGGTTCGGAAATGCGCAGGGGCAAGCCATGTCTGCACCATATTCATGGTGTTCCGCTAAGCGTCAATGCGGGTGACGCGCTGCACTCGAAGGTGTTCGAGATCCTTGCCGGCAACCGGGAGATTCTCGGCGACGCCGTGGCGCTTGATCTGATTCAGGAAATGCTATACGGCGCTCAGCGCACGTTTGAAGGACAGGCGTACGACATCGGCTGGATCGAGTCTGGCGAGGTTCCCAAAGTAGAGGATTTTCTGGAAATGCTGCGCCTGAAAACGGGCTGGTACAGCGGGAGGGGTCCGTGTACCGCGGGCGCGATCGTCGCGGGTGCATCCCCGGATTTCAGACAGGCGGTGGGCGCGTTCGGCGAGCGAATGGCGGTGGCGTTTCAAATCAAGGACGATCTGCTGAATCTGACGGTTCGCGCCGAAGATGCGCATCAGGCCCCGGCGACCACCTCCGGAGGTTACGGAAAGGAACGCGGCGGAGACATCGCGGAGGGAAAACGGACCCTGATGGTGATCGATCTGTTCCACCGATGTTCACCGGATGAGCAGGGGTGGGTGCGGGAAATCCTGAATCGGGACCGGTCCCGGACGAGGACGGACGAGGTTGAAAGGACGATCGCACTGATGGAGCACTATGGATCGATCGAACGGGCGGAAGACGCGTGCCGGGCGTGGGCGGCGGACGCGGAATCGCATCTGAACGAGATTCCTCCCTCCGACGCCCGGGAAACGATGCGTGAGATGTGCAGTTTTCTCGTCGACAGGGCATTCTGAGTCACCTCTGCTCCGTGTTCCGCCTCATCCGCGGGATGTTGCAAATGGCGATCTGAAGTTTCCCCGTTGCCACGAAATATAGAGTCTCCCTCGATCACTACAAAGAGCAGGAGGGCCAGCGATGAAGTTCTTTATTGACACGGCCAATCTGGATGAGATCCGTGAGGCCAGCGAGATGGGTGTTCTGGATGGAGTGACAACCAACCCGACGCACGTTTCAAAGGAAGAAGGCACGTTCGAGCAGATCATACTCGAGATCTGCGAGTTGGTGGACGGGCCGGTCAGCGCCGAGGTCGTGAGTACCGAGTGGAGACTGATGCTCGAGGAGGCGCGCCATCTGGCAAGCATACACGACAACGTGGTCGTCAAGGTACCCATTACCCTGGACGGGCTGAAAGCGATCAAGGCCTGCAGCGATGAAGGGATCCGCACCAACGTGACGCTATGCTTCTCCCCGAACCAGGCGCTGCTGGCGGCGAAGGCCGGAGCGGCCTATATCAGCCCTTTTCTCGGGCGACTGGACGATATCGGGCATGTCGGAATGGAACTGATCAAGACCATTCGCCGGATTTACGACAATTACGGATTTGCGACCCAGGTTCTTGCAGCCAGCCTGCGCCACCCCCTCCACGTCATTGATGCCGCCTGCGCCGGAGCGGATGTGTCCACGTTGCCTCCCGACGTATTGAAGAAGCTGCTGGCGCATCCACTTACCGACGACGGCCTGGCGCGCTTCCTGAGCGATTGGAACGCGTGGAAGGAAAACCAGAGTGAGACGGTCATGGTCTAGCAGCCCGTTGAAAAAGTCCATCCGGGCTACGGCCGGCCCTTGCGGTCGAAAACCTGCGTTGCGCTCGATCGCCGAATCGCAGGATGGGACTCGGTTGCGCGCCTTGTCTTCGACCACAATGGCTCGGCCTCGCCTGCAGAGCGACTTTATCAACGGACTGCCAGGTCGTCGATTCCCGGCCGGCGGATGCGCGCCGAAACGAAAAAGGGCCTGAGTGTCCAGTCACACAGGCCCTTTCCGGTTGATGGAGCCACCCAGCGGACTCGAACCGCTGACCTACGCATTACGAATGCGTTGCTCTACCAGCTGAGCTAGGGTGGCTAACAGCCCGTTGAAAAAGTCCATCCGGGCTACGGCCGGCCCTTGCGGTCGAAAACCTGCGTTGCGCTCGATCGCCGAATCGCAGGATGGGACTCGGTCGCGCGCCTTGTCTTCGAACGCAATGGCTCGGCTTCGCCTGCAGAGCGACTTCATCAACGGACTGCTAAAGCAATGAAAAACACACCATTAACATCCAAAATTCGATCCGCTTAAAATACAGAATCGGTACATGCCTGTCAAGGATAATCCTGTGGAAGCCGCTGCATCGGATAAATCGCGATTCTCCGGGGACGATATGCCGGACAAGCTGCGGATGGGCGCAGCCAAGGTCGATGTGACTCCGCCAATCGGACTGTCCATGGCGGGGTACGCGGGTCGCACGAGCCGGGCCATCGGTGTCCATCTTCCGCTATGGGCGAGGGCTTTTGTGTGCGAACAGGGCTCGATTCGGGTTGCGCTCGTCGTCGTGGACACGGTTGGATTCAGCGAAGACACGACGGAACGGATAAGAGATGCGATTCTGGAACGGACGGGAATTGCAGCCGGCTGTATTCTCGTTGCGACAACTCACACCCACTCGGGACCGGTTACCACCCGGTTCCGCGAAGACGCACCCGACCCGTCATATATGGCGGACCTGAAGGAACGGATCGTCGACGCGGTGGTGATTGCATCAAATGATCTGAGGCCGGTAACAATTGGCTTCGCGCAGAAGCGGGAACCCGGGTTTCACCATAACCGGCGCAAGGACGGTCATCCGATCGATTCGATGCTCGGGCTGGTGCGCTTTTCGGGTGAGGACGGACGGGTGGTGGCCGCGTGGGTGAACTACGGCTGCCATCCGACCATTCTGACCGGGACCAATCTCCATTGGTCCCCTGACTTTCCCGGTGTGGTCTGCAATGAACTGGAAGAAGCGTGGGGCGGTACGGTTGCTTTCTTCAACGGTTGCCTCGGGGACGTGGGGCCTTACCGGCCGGAGCAGAACTTCGCCGAGGTGGAGAAAGTGGGGAGCGGGCTGGCGGGTTCGGTGCTGGAATTGGCAGCGGACGTCAATCAGACAGATGCCTCCGGACTCGACACGCAGCGGCTTCGTTGCGCGTGTCCTCTGGATACGCTGCCGACAGACACGGATCTGAAGGAACAGTTGGCACGCTCCAGACCTGATTCGTACCAGGCCGGCTGGGCGCGGGATCAACTGGCGATGCGGGCGGCCGGTGACGCGGCACACAATGCGGAGCGACTGGAGGTGCAGGGGTTTCGGATCGGTGATGTGTTCCTGGCGTGTTTTCCGGGACAGCTATTCGGTTCGTGGGGGCTCGAACTCAGGCGTCGCTGGCCCGACGATCGATTGTTTATCGTAAACCAGGCGAACGCGCATGCCGGCTATTTTCCGTCGAGGGCGGGATGGGATGGGGGTGGTTACGAGGTCCGTTCCGCATTCATGTTCAATTCCGATCTGCCGGCGCCGATGACGTGGGAGGCCGGACAGCGATTGATCGATGCGGCGCTAACCCTGGCGTAGCACGCGTACGAATACGGATCCGGGTTGAATTTGCCCGGAATTCCTTTCGAATTCGAAAGCAAAAAGGCTTCGGGAAGAACCCGGAGCCCTTTCGTTTTCTATGGGTATGTGCCCTGTGTCGTCACTTCGGCTTGAACTTTCGCGATTCGGGCCGGACTGACTCCATGACGTATGGGACGGACGGCGTTCCGAGTCTACGCAGCTTGTAGTCGATGTCGGGGTCCGGTCTGGCGATGGGCATGTTGAATGCAAAACCGGCCCCCGGGTTGACGATGGGCATGCTGTCCAGACGGGACTTCGGTACCAGTAGCCGGTCGAGCGCCACGATTAATGGTTGCTTCTCCGGATCCCGTTTTCGAGTGAGCCTCTGTTTCAACCCCTTCAGTCTTCCCAGGCCGGATGGTCCCTTCAGATTATGCGGCGGCTTGATTTTCAGCGAATCGGCCGGCGACGGCGGCCCACCGACCGCGGGTTCCGCGAAAAAAAGCACAGTGACAACAACCGAAAGGGAACGGAAGAGAATGCCTGACATCGCCAGGGTCTCCTTCGAAAAGTGGAGGGATGAAAACAAGGGGTAACTCTCAGACACTCCAGCCGGTTCGAAGTTCCCCGAATCGGCGCGGCGGGCCGTCCGGAAATCTCCGGTCGATTGGTTCGACGGCCCCTGCCTGCAGTCAGGAGGTCTCGGACCACGCCATCCACGTCTCTCCGGCGCGGATATCGTAGCCTGTGTCGCCGCTGCGAGTCACAAGCACGGGTCTGCCTTCGGACTCCGCCAACTCGAGGACAGGATAAGCGCGTGTCATCTGCCGGCTGTCCGTGACGAAGATGTGTCTGCCTTCCAGTTCGCGCAATCCGGTCGCTTCACCGGTGGTAACGAGGCCGGATTCGCCGTCGGTCACGTAGGTTTCCATGACGGGACCGGACAGTGCCGCGACGTCGTGAGCGAGGAAGACTCCACCGCGTCGCAGGCATGTGCCTCCCACAAGCCAGCCGTGACCACCCGAGATGAAGCCGAACCGGCCATGGAAGTTCAGTCGGGGTTCGTCCTGTTCGATAACTTCGGGCGTCTTTACGCATCCAGCACTGATCAATGTGTCTTTTCCCGTGTTCGTGGTTACCTCAACGACCACGCCGAGGGTGGTCTGGTCCAGGTAGGATACGCGTGCGGACCTCACGGCGTCACCATCGGAATATACCGTAACGAAGGTACTCGCGTCGTTGTTTCTGCGACGCACAATATAAGGTATAGTCGCGCCCCTGTCTCGGGCCTTGCGCTGTCCGAATCCCTCGCCGATGAAGACCTGTTCGGCTTCGCATGCCGGGACATGGACACGGAAAGGCGTCCCGTTGCCGGTCGTCCAGGCCGCGGTCCAGTGAGATTCCGATTTGCCATGTCGGACCTGCGTCAGATCGAATATAGTTTCGTCCGTGGGGCTGGTCTGTATGCCGGAGAGCGTGAGGGAGCGATCGGGTCCGTGCATGACCCAGTCGTGCCGGCCGCCTCCCCTGACGCGAAAGACGTCCACGATGTATTCGTCCCGTCCGCTGCCGACGGCGGCGATTGTCCGGCGGTAGACCGACGTTCCCGGATAGGCGTTGGAAGAAGCTTCCATCACCTTCACGTCCGGACACGCCGAAAAGAGGTGGAAGGTCGCCCGGCGGCCGCGCGTTCCCTGTTCTTCACCGTCAACCATCACCAGATTGTGAGCGAGGGTACGATTGACGCCGTATCGGAGGTCTTCCATATCCCAAAGATAGCCGAGATCGGTGAGCAGCTCGCGACCATCCTTCCAGTAGTATAGATTGAGGTGGTCGTGGTGATGGTGGCCCTTGAAGTCCGCGCCGTACAGGATGACGGCGCTGCCGTTCCCCCTGTTGCCCGTGCGCAGGGTTCCGATATTCAGGTGGGGCCCGAGATCGTCGGTGAACCGGGGCGGCTGTTCAGGCGTTGCGGCAGGCTTCCGGTAGAAGGCGGACGCGGTGTCCAGGTTTCCGCCGAACCAGAACTGTGCGATGCGGCCGGCATAGCAGCGGTCCAGCTTTGCGATGTCCCGTTGAAGCACCCGATGGTTTTCGGACGGATAATTGCGTGCCAGGATATCGGCGAACATGGCGGAGAGGTGGCAGGGAAGCCGGTTGTCGGCCAGCAGGGGATAGTTCAGGTCCGGCAGAAGCGGACGGGCCATATTCTGCCAGACCGCACGGTAGCGCGGCCACCTGTAGAGGTCCACGCGGTCCAGCCGTGCCGGGGGAAGAACCAGGCCATCCGGATCCGAATAACGTTTGACGGCTTCTGCCATGCGCCAGATACCGGACAACATCATGCCGGCGTATCCGATGGACTCCGGTGTTCCCCCGTCGGGCAGCCACCAGTCCCGCACGGCCCTTACAAAGCCGTCCAGGCCGAACCGGACCAGCAGCGGGTCGCCGCAGACGATACCGATCAGGCCGACGGCGCAGCGGTTCATCCCCGTCTTGTTGTTGATGACATCGTCCGAGTAAAGCATTACGGCTGCGTCCAGGAGCAGGTCCTGCTCGATATGCCGTTTTTCCGGGTCTGACAGGGTTTCAGCGACCAGGTCGTATGCGAGGATGAGTTTTTGCAGAGAAGTGCCTTCCATTCCGCCGGAGGAGCCCCAGCGCAGCACAGCCCAGTAACCGGGGTGGAGCTCTCGGTTCGGTTTGTTGCCCGGCGGACACCACTCGTCTTCGGGCAGATTGTCGACCCGCGTCGCTGCGACTTTCGGATCGAAATCCGCGATGTCGCCGTACGAGGAATGCACAAGATACGTGGGATGTACGTCGGCGAACCGATTCAGGATGTTCGCGGCGCCTGAGGCGTAGTCCTTTTTTCCCGTCAGCGCGTATGCCAGCGCCAGGTCTTCGACCGTGTTCGCCGCGTGGCGGCACCGGTGAATGCGGGCATGCCCGGAGAAGCTGGAGTGGATGGCCGCATATCCATAGGCCTGCCACGACCTGCCGCCGTACAGCGTGATTTTCTGACGCGGGTCGAAACGGCTTTCGAAAACCACGTCTTCGGGATACTCGTCGTTTGGAAATACGGTACGACAACCCTTGCACCGTATGTGCTCCGGATCGCCCGGATTCCAGTCGTAGGCGCCGTGCATCGGCGCGAACTCGCACTTTGGACACATCGTAAAATGGGGTGAGTAAGGAGTCGTCAACGGCACATGGGTTCGCGCCCACGCCCGCGAGACCGTCCCGGCGGCATCGACTCTCTTCAGGAGCGTTTCCAAAGCTTTTCGCGCCCACGGGTGGGCGGAGACGTTGTCTCTGGCGCGGCCGATATCGCTCCGTGAGAAGATGGTCGCGGGATGCCGGACGTGAGACCGGTATTGTTGCCACCGGCCAGGATCCAGCATCTCCGGGATATCGAATTCGCCGTGCCAGGTTTCCAGCCAGTCATTCATGACGCATGGGTCTTCCCGTTCAGATTCCAGAGGATTGATTGACGCGATTCGGCTAAGCAGCTTCCCGGGTTGGGAGGCGGGAAAAGTGCGCGAAGCTCGACGTCATGTTCGACCGGCGGCCGGTCGGAACCGGATGCCGGGGCGTGCCGGTCCGCCTGCTGTGGCAACGGGAGACCCGTCGGCGCGCCAGCAGGCGGCGGCCGTGATGGTCCCGGCGGCGTGATCGTAGACGATGCCGTTCATTCCACCCGCGACGGTGTCAACCTCCCGGACGTCGTGACCGAGGGCGGTGAGCCCGGCCCTGACGGTCCGGGGGATGGCGGCTTCGACTTCCAGTTCCTGGCCCTGGGTCCATACCCTTGGGGCCTCAACCGCTTCCTGCAGGGACATTTCGTGGTCGATGAGGTTGACAAGCGCCTGAACGACGGCGGGAAAGATGCGCACGCCGCCGGGCGTGCCCAGCGCGAAACAGGGGTCGCCTTGTCTGGTGACAATCGTGGGCGCGTTGCTGCTGAGCATCCGCCGGTTGGGGCCGACCGAGTTGGCCATACCGGGGTGAGGGTCGAAGAGCGCCATCGTATTGTTGAGCAGCAGACCCGTTCCCGGTGCAACAACCTTGCAGCCGAATCCCTCGTTGATGGTCTGGGTCATGGAGGCCACGTTGCCGGCCGCGTCGGCCGCGGTTACATGGGTGGTACACGCGGATTCGGCTGAAGGCGCAACACCTGCGTGCACGTGGGAGGCTTCCACCAGGCTGATATCTGCGCGCCGTTGTGCTCCGTATGTCTTTGATACGAGCCAATCGACGGGCACGTCGATATGTTCGGGGTCACCCAGGTATTTCGTGCGGTCGGCAAACGCGATTTTGAAGCATTCGGCAAGCACGTGGACGCCGTCCGCCGTGCCGAATCCCAGATCCGCTATGCCGAATCCCTCCAGCAGATTGAGGATCTGAAGCACGTGTACGCCGCCTGAGCAGGGAGGAGACGGGACAGCGAGTTCATATCCCCGGTACGTTCCCCGGATCGCCCTGCGCCGCATCGTGCGATAGGCGCCCAAATCTTCCATGGTGAGGATGCCGCCGCTTTCCTGGACGTGGTCGACGATTCTCTTTCCCAGAGGGCCGTTGTAGAGTACGTCTGGCCCTCCATCCGCGATGGCGCGCAGGGTCGCCGCGAGATCGGACTGTACCAGACGGATACCCGCGGAAACCGGACGCCCGCCGGGCAGAAATATGCGGGCTGTTTCAGGGAATTTACGCAGGTGCGGCACATTCTGCGCCACGGACTCGGCCAGATACCGGCTGACGGGAAACCCGTTTTCGGCAACCTGGACGGCGGGCTGAATGACGGTCTTCAGGTCCAGCTCGCCCCAGAGCCTGAGCGCCTCGCACCAGCCGTTCAACGCGCCCGGAACGCCCACGGCCAGCGGGCCGGTCCTGTTGGCGTCGTCTTCGACCCGCATGTAGTCCGGCCACGCGTCGGAGACGGGTGCATACATCCCGGGCGTGGCCGCGGAGGGAGCGCAGGCATATGTGTCAAGGATGACGGGCGTCCCGTCGGCGAGGCGAATGTTGATCCACCCCGCGCCGAAAACACCCACCATCTGAGGCTCGACGACGTTCAGCGCGAAGAGCGCCGCCACCGCCGCGTCGATGGCGTTCCCGCCCAGGGCGAACATCTGCGCGCCCGCGGCAGAGCCGATCGGGTGGTTGGCGGCAACAACGCCGCGCGATCCGGTTGCCGGCTGTTTCCGGACCTCGAAGGGTGTAGCGGCCATGTCGCGCCAGTTTGCGGGCATATCGATGGTGTTTTCAGGGGTATACGTGTATCGGGATGGATGATGCCACACTCAACCTGAAGCCTGAGCCGGTGGCGCGTCAGACCTGGAGTTGGCGGGCGAGCGACAGAAAGGTCTCGCGGGCCGACGCGTTGAGTCCGTCGGCGAATGGACCCGGACCGGTGGTTGTGTACGTGTTGGCGCGGTCCACTTCGTAACCTCCTTCGGGCAGAAGCTCGTCGGTAGGAAGATAACCGCGTCCTTCCTGGCAGTAGCCCCAGGCGATCAGGTTCGGGTCGTCAAGCCACTCTCTCACGTGGTCAAGCCATTCGGCGAGAACCTCCCCGGCGATCCATGCGATCCGGCGTCCCTGGGCAAGGCGGATCAGGCCGACGGGCCAGGGTACCGCCTTCACCGGTGGAATTCCGCTGTCGAGCCGATCGACCCAGTAGCCACCCAGATTCCGGTTGAGTTCGTCATCCGAACACGCCAGCGTTCGCCAGTGGTCCGCGGGCGGGATTCTGCCCTGATCGCGCGGGGCGAGGAATCGACCCTGAGCCGCGGCGACGTCCAGGTCCAGGCTTACGCCTTTGCCTCGAAGCGTACGGACGACGTCGCCTGCGAGTTCTGTTCCTGCTGCAACCGTGTCGGCGGGCGTCGATTTCCGGAATCTGCCACGGGCCAGATCCGCCAGGACCCGGGGCCTCACGTTACCGGCGAAGCCCTGGATGAACTGGGGCTGGACGTTTGTGCCGAGTTCAGACCTGAGCGTTGTGCGGCAGACACCGGGAAAGTCGGCAGAGATGCCGTCCCAGGCGTAACCGTAGACAATAACCGGGTGACATCCGTAGCTGAAAACCACGCACCGGTCACCGCCGTCCATCGCGTCAATATCGATCAGCCACAAATCCGGGTTGTGCGCCCCATCCGGATCCGGACCCATTCCCGTCTCTCCCGACCGGCCCTTTCT
>CAZKDZ010000184.1:0-43377 GCA_964551635.1 uncultured bacterium
CAGGGTACCGGCCGCGCGTATCGTACGCCTTCCGGCGAGGGCGCCCGTGTACGCGTTGACCATGCGGCTGTTCAGTTCATCCATTCCGGTCTGTCCGGCGCTAAGCGCGCCCATCAGCCGTCGCATGAACACGATGACGCCCGCGATACCTGCCAGCACAACGACCACAAACACCCAGTGCACGTATAACAACGCGGCGAGACTGCCCGCGCCGGTGAGGACTCCCGTACAGATCCGCAGCAGGGTCTCGGGATACCGCGGCAGATGCGTCGCCTCGTTGCGGATCCGGTTCTGCAGGTCTCCGTCATCGAACGGCCGCCGGCCGGGAAGGCCGAGATCCAGCGCGTGATCGACCATTCCGCGCGTCAGCCGCCTTTCGATGGGGGCGCGGAGTCTGGCCCTCACGGGTTCAGCCACGATGTCGATGATCGCCGACAAGACCATCGCCACGGCCAGCCCCGGGAAACCCCAGCCGATTCGACCTTCCACTGCCTCATCGATGGTCACGGCGGCCAGGGCCGGTGCGGCCAGACCCGCACCAATGGCCAGCACGCTCAGCAGGGCATCCAGCGCGAACCAGCGCCGCGCCCCGCGGGCGTACGGAAACAGAAACGCCATCACCTCACGGATATTTGGCAACCGCGGATCGTCCCGGTGAATGTCCTGGTCCTTCGAACCATTCTTTTCAGGCACTACGGTACCACCTTATACAAACACCGAATAGCTGCCCGCATACGCGTCGAGTTTGTAGGGGCGACTCTTGTGGTCGCCTAAAAGCGGGGAGAGGGGAGAGGTTAGACGGGAGAAGAAGCCATTGCCCGGTATGTTATTCCTACTTGCCTCCGGCACGAGGAGTAACCTCACAAGGCGGGTTATCTCTACCCTCTACCCTCTCCCCTCTTCCGTCTCCCATCTCCTCGTCTTTGCATTGTCCCTTTCTTTCCCTTTGTGCCCTTAGTGCCTTCGTGTCTCCGTGTGAGGCCGGTTTTCCTGGTCTTCACTCAGTATAAATGAATCGACCCATCCGGTCCTACATAGCGGCGGGGCGGCAGCGGTTGATACGGCCGCGACTTCACCAGTTCCATATCCAGTTCGACGCCAAGACCCGGGCGCCGTCCCAGTTCCTCGACGTCCACGTAACCGCCGGAAAGCGGCACTCCCAGCGTCTGCACGTCGTCGAACCACGGTCGAAGCCGGCAGTGTTCCAGGATTTCGAAATTCTGCATCGCCGCCGCGGCGTGAGCGGCAGCGGCAAGCGCCACCGGGCCGTACGGGTTGTGGGGCGCGATCGTGATCCCGTACACCTCCGCGAAATGGGCGATCTTCATCAACTCGCTGATCCCGCCGGCGTGGCAGATATCCACCTGGCACACGTCCACCGCCTGTTTTTCGAACCACTCGCGGCAGTCCCACCGCGTGATCCACCGCTCGCCCGCCGCAACCCGCATTCCCGGAAAGTCCCGCTTCAACCTTGCGTACGGTTCAACCGTACTCTGTTCGATCGGCTCTTCCACGAAAAACAGGTCCAGCGGCTGCAATTCCCGCATGAGGCGGTGGGCCGCCACGGGCGAGAACACGCCGCCGCAGTCGATCATCAACGCCACTTCCGGCCCCAGCGCACCGCGAAGCCGGGTCATCTCCCGAACGGCGACGTCCACCTGGTTGTCCATATCGAACGGCGCGACCGCGGGTCCGTGCCCGTGCTTGAACGCATCGAACCCCTCCTCCAGGGCCTGCGACGCGTGCGCCTCCAGCGAATCCAGGCCCAGGTCCGCCCGCGCGTAACACCGTATCCGGTCGCGGACCCTTCCGCCCAGCAGCCTGAATACGGGCTGCCCGGTCGCCTTGCCCACGATATCCCACAGCGCCATGTCGATTCCGCTCACCGCGCTGGTATGGACCACGCCGCGTTTCCACCAGAAGTCCCGGTACCCCAGTTGCCAGACGTACTCCACGTCCATTGGATTCATGCCCAGCAGTCTGGGTTTCAGGGCCGTCTCCACCTGGGCCGCCACGGCCATTTCGTGGTGCTCCGTGGTGGCTTCGCCGATCCCGGTGACGCCGGCATCCGTAACCACCTCCACGAAAACCCAGTTCCGCCTGGGCGTCCGCCCGTCCGCGGCGGGCACGTTCATGACGTGCGCCCTGATGTCGGCGATCTTCATCCCTCAGTCCTCTTTCTCCATGAACGCTCCCTCCTGTTGGATTCGATCGTAGACCCGGGCGAACGCCTCCGACCCGTCGTCCTCCCACACCTCCGAATTCACGCCGCGGATGGATCCTTCCTCGAATCCGGTGAGCCGGCGCACGTCCGGTATGCTCGGCGTATACATCCGGTTTCCGCCAGGCAGATAGAGCACGCCCACGTGTTTCGGCATTTCCGTGGGTCCCACTGCCACCAGGCGCTTGAGCTTCTCCTCGTCCACGTCGAACCCCAGTCCCGGCGCCTCGGGTACCGGCGAACACCCCTCCTCGACCTGGATGCGTTCTGTTGTTATGTCTTCCTGGTACTGATCGTCCAGATTGATCGAATGGCCCGCCGTTGGAAGCACCGCCCCCAGGTGCATGGCCAGCGCCTTCGTCAGCGTGCCCCCGGTCAACTGCACGACGGCCTGCACGTTCGCCTTTCCGTAAGCGAACCCGCGGAAGAGCGCGTCTCCGAACCCACCGCAATACTCGCCGATAATATAGGCGTCCGCCATGCCCATGATCATCTCCTGCAACCCGCCCAGCGGGGGCAGATGCATCACGAGGGGTACCTCGCACTGCGCCCTCAGCCGCCGCCACCCGTCCACGTCCGTGAGCAGCAGCGGGTCCTCGATGAACCCCACCACCCTGGAACGCTCGAGGGCCTTCACAATGGGCAGCACCGTTGCCATCGCCCTGTTGTGGTTCATGTCCCACTGCATCAGGAATCCCTCCGGCGCCGCGTCCTCCACCGCCCGGTTCTGCTCCATCACGTCATAATGCTGGCAGGTGTGCATCTTGAACATCATATAGCCCTGGTCCACGGCCCGGACGATCTCCTTGCTGAGATCTTCGGGCGACGCCGGCCGGGTCCACGCCATGACCGGAACACGATCCCGCACCTTCTGACCCATCAGCTTGTACGCGGGAATACCCAGGTGCTTGCCCATCACGTCGTACAGCGCGCCTCCCAACGCCAGGTGCAGCGTCTCGTGATTGAGAAAATCGAACGGGCTGCGGTCGATCAGCCGGGCCACGCTTTCCTTTGGCGGCGCGGCCGACCGGTAGTCTCCGTAACCCACGATTCCGTTGTCCGTCACCACCCTGAATATGGTCCGCTGGTCGATGGCGCGAAAACGGACCTTGTGATCCGCGTTCCGGTCGGCGAGTCCCGGATTGATCGGAATGATGTCGATATCGACGATTTTCATATCAGCGCTCCTGCAGCAGCTTTTTCGACCTGAAGAATTCCCTGAGGCCGTCCATCTCCTCGTCGTTCAACGAATAGTAGGGTTTCCGGCGCCAGCGCCCGGCCACGCCGAAGATTTCCATCGCGCCGTGGAACCCCGCGTTCCAACCGCCGGTCAGCTTGCCGATATAGTCGAAGAACGGCATGTCGTATTCGCTGATGATTTCCCTGGCCGCGTCGACGTCGGCCTTCCGGATCGCATCCCAGTACCGCCGTGCAATCTCCGGCTTGAACGTGATATACGACGACATATAGCCGTCGCATCCGTACGGCCACATATTCATGTGGTTCACCTTCTGCCCGCCCGCGAACACCGCGACCCGTTCGTGCGCGGCCAGGCAGAGGCGGCGCGCGAAGTCCCCGCACATGTCGTCCTTGATGGCCACCACGTTTTCGTATCTGTCCAGCGTTTCATCGATCACCTTCAATCCGAACATCGGACCCTGCGCGGAAAAAGCGCCCGTTACGATCATCACCGGCATGGTCTGCGACACCTCGCCGTAGTGTTCCACCAGCGTCTCGACCGTGCTCGAAGCCCCCCACCCCGGCGGGAGAACCATCAGTACGTCCGCTCCCTGCTCCTTCGCGAACGACGCGAAGGCGACCGAGCGCCGGGTGTCATAGTACCGATCGGCCGCCACCACCATTCCCCGCCCGGCGGTGTGTTCGCACGCCACCCGGGTTACCTCCGCGATCTCCGCCTCCGACATGCAGATATAGTGGCTGTCTCCCGCCGTGAGCAGCACGGTGCGGCTTCCGCCTTCCAGTACGAAATCGATCTGATACCGCAGCCCGTCGTAATCCACGCTGCCGTCCTCGTTGAACGGCGTCGCGATCGATGAAATGATGCCTGTCAGATGCGCCCGAACTTCATCTCGATTCATAAAGAACCCCATAAAAAGGAAGAAGGAAGAAGGAAAAAGGAAGAAGGAAGAGGACCACACCCCGCCCCACCACCTGGTGAGAAGGTAGACGGTAGAGGGTAGAGATTACCTGCCCGTGAGGGTTCTTCTCGTGCCGGATGCAAGGAGGGATTAATTGTCGGGCGAGGATTTCTTCTCCCGTCTCCCCTCTTCCGTCTCCCCGTATTTTTTCTACCGTCTTGCGTCTACCCTCTACCCGCCTTTTGGCGACCTCTCTCCCCGGCCCTCTCTCCTAAAGGAAAGAGGGAGAAAGGCCGGATGTCGCCTTAAGGAACAACCTCAAACCCCATCTGCCGGAAGTGATGATCCAGTGTCAATACCCGTGTTATATGCAATTCCCGCATGAGGACGAAGCTGCTGCAGTCCGTAAAGCAGAATTCCTTGTCCCGGTATCCGAAAAAGAGAACGCGGGCACGTTCTCTTCTGGCTTCGTCGATCGACTCGATCCTCAAGCGCGACGAGCCGTCGATCTGCGCCCACCACGCTTCGGCGGCATCCAGACCGAGGCGCGACCGGATGGTGGTCAACGTCTCGTCGATAACGTAGTCGGTCGTCGTCAGGAGGCCCCCGGACGAAAGCCAATTGTCGCGAGATTCCCGTACTGCCGGCCCCTTCGTATCACGGCTGTCCGCCGCCGCGACCCATCCGGCGGTATCCACGAACATCTGCCTCACTTGTACAACACCTCGTCATGTCTCGCGGCAACGTCGCCCGATTCCGAAGCGCCCACAGCAGGGGCCTGGAAAAGCGGATCCGCTGCAAGCGGCGTGCTTTCGACGGGAGGACTCCCAACGGGGACGATGTCAAATGCAGGCCGGCTGCGGTACAGGACGGTAAAGCGCTTCCCGTCACGCACCTTCGAGACAACCTCCCTCAGACGCGCCCGAAGCTGTTTGGCGTTGATGATTTCCGGCATCACGCCTCCTTTTTAGAAGTTCAACTTAAGATAAACTTTTTCGATGAAAAAGGCAATCCCTCCACCAGCCCCGCAGACCTCTCTCCCCGGCCCTCACGGAAAAAGCCATCAGCTCTCAGCCGTCAGCTAAAAGCAAGAACGGCAAAGTCAGATGTAAAACAACAAAAACCCTACTCCCCAAATTCCCTGCCTACGGCGTGTTCCTTTTGAAGCGACCAAAAGGAACCAAAAGTCGCCGCTGGGCGCGGGGCCTGCCACAGGCATCGCGCGAATACCCTCACTGGATGCACCGGATCCAATGGCCTGCCAACCCCGGATGATAACGACGATCGGTGCTGGACGGAATAGCGCGCCCTGCTCCGGAAATGCTCGCGAGAGATTTCGCGTTCGCCAATCGAATGCCTGTCTGATAGCGAGAACTCGCCCAGCGGACTCCTCAAAAGCGACAGATGGCACAGTTACCGCTGCTTTTTCCTTCTTCCTTCTTCCTTCTTCCTTCAGGAAGGTGGCCAGGGTGTAGGTCCGGCTTCTCCATCTAATGGTGTCCTTCCTCCTTGTCGCCGTGTTCTTCGCTCTCTTCGTGCTCCTTCTTGCCCCCGCCGTGTTCTTCCCCGCTTTCACCGTGCCCACCGTTGCTCGGTCCCCCGATGCGCAGAATGTGCCCATCCCTGTCTGCGACGAGCATCTCCCGCGCCCCCCAGGGCTGGTCGACGGGTTTCTGCATGTGTCGCAAAATGCGACACATGTCGTGAGTTGCAACCCGTTCCGGTTCTCATCTTCGGCGACTTCCCATTAATACGTTTATAAACAATTATTTATATCCGGACAGTGCGATGGTTTCCGCTCCACGGAGTGTCCTCGCCGATGCATTCTGCGACGATTTCTCCGAGAAAGAAATCGTCCACCACAGGAGTAATATATTGATATTAAACAATTTAACGCAGAAAATTAAATCTGGCACTGATTTTGCAAATTAACTGGACCCCTCCCTCCGGCAGGATGGCGCGCGGTATCTCTCGTGAGGTCCGCTCTCGCCCGCTGTCACCTCCGGGAAATCGCGTCCCGGCGGGCGACAGCGGCGTACCCATCCGATGACGTGTCACGAGCGCCGCAGCGTCGTGAATCAGGGCGCGGACGTGCGTTGTACGCCGCGAACAGGCAGACGTTGAAAAAATGGGAGGGAATGAATGCCGTCTTCCGGAAACGGACCCGCGCAAAGGATCGCCGAACTCTTCCAGGAGTTGCTCGAACGGGAACTGCAAAGCGTCAAACGGGCCGTCGATGCGCGCAGGGATGAACTGCTTGAAAAAATCGGAACCAGGGAAACGGAATTGGACGACGACGCTCGCCTGGAAACCCTGTTCAAACAATACAAAGCTGGCCTGACGGAACCCGAGAGACCCGCGAGTCGCGTGCAGGAACGCCGGCTGTATACCAGTTGGGAAGGACGCCTAAGGTCGGAACTGGGTACCTGGAGAATGGAGCTGGATGAACTCGAAAAACGCAGCAACGACGACAATACAGTATTGACGAACGCGCGGAGCAAGGTCATGCGCCTTCTGCTGCGTGAAACGCTGGTGGTTGTCAATCGTGGCTGTATCAATGGACGGAGATCGGGTAAGCAGAAATATGACAACCTTGAGGACTGTCTGATACCGGTTATTCAGGAAATGAAAACGGGAAAAACCCATACGGAGGCCTTCCGCAGCGTTGCGGAGAGACTGGGCGCCCGCAGAACCACCGTTGCTTCTGTATGTACCAGAGGACTGAACCTGACGACGGGACAATTCGTCGACCACGTGATGAGCGGACGGATCGTTCAGGTCGTGAAGAAAAAATACCCCGATCAGATTGAACTGATCGGCCGTAAATTGGCCTCGCTCTATCCATAAGGCGATGAGACTCAGGACCTTTCCCCCGTTTCCCGTCTGCCCGCATTCAGGCTCTTTGCGGCCAACGTGACGGATGTCTCTTTTCGAATTGGGCCTAATTCTTCAGAGCCTCCAACCCGAACCGCTCAGCGATGCCAAGGGTTTCCCGGACGTCTTCCCAACTGGTGTTGTGGTTGATGATACACAGCCTCAGCGAAAACGTCCCGTGCAGAAGCGTTGAAGAAAAAAACGCGCGATCCTCCCAGAATACGCGCGCAAGCACCGTTCTGTTGATTTCTTCCAGCGACGCCTCGTCCAGCTCGGCGCCTTTGGGATTCACACGAAAACAGACCACGCCCAGCGACACGGGCGTTACAAGCTCCAGATTCTCGCTCTCCTCCACGTACTCACCGGCTCGAGTCGCAAGCTCCATCCCTTTCGATACGGCACGCCGGAACGCCGCCATCCCGAACGTCTGTACCGACATCCAGATCTTCAGCGCGCGCAGGGACCGGCTCAACTGCAGGCCACGGTCCGCGATGTTCGGATGGTTCGTACCCCACACCGTATCCTGCAGGATATCGGGGTGCACGGCGAATGCACGCTCGAGGGCGCCAGCGTCCTTCACCAGGAGGCATCCCGCCTCGTACGGCTGGAAGAACCATTTGTGGGCGTCCAGGCCGACCGAGTCGGCGCGGGCGATCCCCTTCAGGAGACGCTTGCCCTGCTCGGTAACCGACGCAAAACCGCCGTACGCCGCATCCACGTGCAGCCAGATGTTTTCCGCTTCGCAATAATCCGCCATCGCCTCCAGGGGGTCTATCGCCCCGGTGCTGCTGGTTCCGGCGTTGGCGCAAACCGCAATCGGGCTGAAGCCCGCGGCACGGTCCTCTGCCACGGACCGCGCCAGCGCGTTCACGTCCAGCCGGAACCGATCGTCGCTGGCGATCATTCGAATACGTTCCGGACGCACGCCCACGATCCTCGCCGCACGTATATGCGCGCTGTGGCTCTGGTCGCTCATATACACGGCCGGCCGGTCCGGATGTCCGGCCTCTTCACGCGCCGCGACGAACGCGTCCAGGCTGGCGGCCGAGCCGCCGCTGGTGAGCAGGCCGCCGGCTCCTTCCGGATAGCCGATCCAGTTTCGCAGCCAGTCGATCACCACCAGCTCAAGCTGGCTTGGACCGCTGGCAACCAGCCAGGTGCAGACGTTACTGTTGTACCCCGCTGCCAGAAAGTCGGCAAGCACTCCCGGCCAGGTTGTCGACGACGGGATGAATCCGAAGCACCGCGGATGATCGAGCCGGGTCGCCACGGGAAGAATCTCCTTTGCGGCCTGCTCCATCACCTCCTTCGCGGGGCGTCCATCCTCCGGCGGCTGCGCCATCAGACGGTCATCCAGTTCCCGGCGAAATTCACCGTCCCATGCGCCTTCTTCGGGCAGGTTTTCGGTCCGCGCAACGAGGATTTCGGCGGCTTTGCGCGCCAGGTCGATCATCTCCTCAGACGACATTTGAAGATCGCCGCGCTCGCCGTTGCTCTTTTTGTTATCGGATCCTATGGTGCCGTCTCGCTGTTCTTCGTTCGCTTTCGGGGATTTCGCCTTATTTATGTTGTCTTCTCGTTCCATTCGTTGCTGACAGCCTGTTGTTCTGATGTCGAGGGCTAAGGTTCAGCACTGAGAAAGTTCATTTAATTGCACGAAATGAGTTGACATTTCCCAGGGCAATTGGCATATATATAACCAGCGAGACGCAGAATTGCAAACCAGAAAAGAACGAATCAGGCGCCTCCTCGAAAACGATGGGTGGTACCTGGCACGTCACGGCTCCGGTCATGACATTTTTCGGCACGCTGACATCAAAGTGATCATTACCCTGCCGAGACACAGAACCGTATCCCCGGGCGTTGCCAGATCGATCGCAAGAAAAGCGGGCTGGACGGAATAACCAACATTTAGGGAGAACCGGAATATGGATCGATACCCCGCGTTGATTGATGGCGAAGAAGGCGCCTATGGCGTCACGTTTCCCGACCTTCCCGGTATCGTCTCCATGGGAAAAACCGTCGACGAAGCGCTCGTGAACGCCGAAGAAGCCCTTCGCGATTATGCAATCGAGGCCGAGAAGGACGGTGAGGGGATTTTGCAGCCAAGCGCTCTCGAGCGAGTGGAAGTTCCGCACGGGAATACGCTTGTGTCCGTCCCGTTAATCCGCGTAACAGGACGGAACGTCCGCGCCCATATGACCCTGGACGAGGGCGTCGCGGCCTTCATCGACGGCGAGGCGCGAAGACGACGTATGACCCGGAAAACTTACGTTGAATGGATGGTAAAGCGAATTGCGCAGATGGGCGGATAGGCGCCGGAGACGTCCAGCCGGTTACCGGCGCCTATTCGAAAACGACCAATTCGCCGTCCCTGACAATCAGCACAACCGGGTCGTAAACCGCATCACCGCTGCTATCGAAGGAAAACGAGCCCAGGACAGTATCCAGATCCCGTATGCCGGCCATCGCGTCACGAATCGCGCCCGCATCGGTTGACCCCGCCCGTGAGATCGCCTCCGCGACAAGATGCAGGGCGGCGTACGACTGCGCCGCCCAGGGGGTCGGGTCAGATCCATATTTCGCACGGTATTTCTCAACGAAGGCCTGGTTTCCCGGCGTGGAAGCCGTGCTCACCCACGTCGTAAAGCTAACCGCGCCTTCGGCGGCATCGCCCGCAGCTCTTACTTCATCTGCCGTCATAACCGGAACAATAAAGGGAACATCGGAGGGAATCCCGACCCTGCGGCCCTGGATCAGAATCTCTGGATGGTCCGCGGGTAGCGCCGAGACAAAGACGGCATCCGGATTGAACGCCGATATGCGGGTTAATTGCTCGGTAAAGGTGGTATCACCCGTTGCAAACGTCTCTCTCGCCAAAATCTCGACGCCGTTTTCAGTAAGCGCGCTCCTCAAAGCTTCGTCGCTGCTCTGAGAAAAGACGTCAATCGAATCGACCATCGTCGCCACGCGCTGGAAACCCAGCTTCTCCCGGGTCAGCCTGACGCTCCGGGGAATGAGCGTGTCTACGGTGAGACTTGCACGGAAGATGAAGTCCCCAATTGCGCTCAGGCCAGCGGCGGCTGAGGTCGAACTGAAAGCCACAACCCGGTTTTTCTGGGCGATAGGGAACGCCTCCCTGGACGCGGTCGAGGATCCGGGGCCTAAAATAACGGACACACCGTCCTGATGGATCAGCTTGTTGAACGCTTCAACGGCGCTTTCTGCAGTGCTTCGAGAGTCTTCGATGATGAATACGATGCTCGCCCCGTCAAGTCTGGATGAACCGTCCAACTCCTCTCGAGCGAACTCGAAGCCGTTCATCGCCGACACGGCAAGTACGCCCAGATGACCCGTCAGCGGCAGAACGACGCCGATCGCGATCTCCGCGGGGAGTCCGCCTTGTGCCAGCGCAATCGTACCCGCCGTACTCGCCCTGCCTCCAATCTCCATTTCGACGGTGGTTTCATAACCACCATTGACGGGAATGCTCGACCACGACCCCAGCGTACTGCCGCCACGCATTGCCCTCGCGCGGTAGTAACCCGTTACCCGGACCCCTGCGATCTCAATTCTCGCCTGACCGCGCGCGTTGGTCGTACCCGTCCATTCGTATTCCGCCGCCCGCCCCGAAACGGATCTTCCGACTTCGACGGTAGCGCCGCTGACCGGCGCTTCACCCTGCATCACGCGAGCGTTCAAGACCGCCAGAGTCCGGGCTCCGCCTGAAGCCAGTTTGCCAAGTGGTTCTTCAACCCGATCTTCTGCCTCCGGCGAGAGCGTCGGCGTCCTGCTTTCCCCGCCGCAGCCCCATAACACGCCAGTAACGAGCGCAGTAACGAGGGCTCCGCGTTTCCACGTGTACATGGATTATCCTCAGGTTTGACCGTTACGGCACGAACCGATAGACCACGGCCAGTTGCGAGGGATCCGTGACGCTCGTGTCCGTGTGGTGGTAGATATTGATGCGTCCGGTGCCGCAGTCGCCGAATTCATCGCAGTCGAGCGTGCCGACGAGAGCCTGAAAACCGGACGTCGCGTGGAGTTCCCGCCGCAGCGCGTTGCGGTCCACAATAAGCGCTCCGTCCCTTGCAATCGCTACGGCTTCGATGGCGCTGAGCAGCAGGGTCACGGCGTCGTAGGAATGCGCCCAGTACGGCGTGCCGGGAAATCCGCCGTACGCCGCGTCATACGCGGCCAGCGCCTCGTCCACGCTCTTGGCGGTAACGGCATTGACATTCGAGCCGAGATCCGCCTCGGGTCCGGCCGCGTATACGCCTTCGGATTGAGGCGTAGCGAGAAACTCCGAATCGAGCAAGGCGGCGCCTGTGATGAGGGTCACGCCTTCGAGACCGTCGAATTCCCTTGCCTGCTTCGCAAACGGCAGACCTTCCTCGTCGAAGAGCGGGAAGAAGATGCCGTCCGGCCCCGCTTCCGCGAATTTCGCGAGGACGGAGGTCATGTCCGTTTGCCCTTTTTCTATCTGCGCGCTGACAGGGACCTCCCCTCCGACGGCGGCGAACGCATCGCCGAACGCGCTGACGAGGGCCGTCGTATACGGGTCACCGTCGTCGACGGCGACCATGCGCTTCAGACCCAGCTCATTGTACGCGAAATCCGCGACGGCCCGCGCCTGGTAGAGATCGTTGATCGCAAGCCGGAAATATCCCGGGTGATAGTCTGCGCTCGCGTTGCCCGCGAGATCTGACGTCAATCTCGGAGATGTATTGGACGGCGAGATCATGACCAGCCCGGCCGCGCTGATGACCGGTGAGGCCGCAACCGCGGCGCCGGAGCAGGAGGTGCCCACGACGCCCAGCACCCGCGAATCGGCGACAATCCGCTCTGCGCCCGCTTCTCCGCCCTCGGGCCCGCACATGCCGTCTATCGGATCGCCGAGTTCGACGTTGCGGCCGTGTACGGTTCCGTAATCCCGGACGGCCAGCTCAACGGCGTTGCGCGACGGATCGCCAAGCGATGCCGCGATCGTATGGGTGAGCAGCGAACGGATGTGTACGGCCTGGCCCTCGCCAAACGCAACCAGGGCCCGCTCATACGTACCCGTTACGCGCGCCGTTTCCCCAACCTGCAATTCGACGTTGGTCTGGTATCCACCGTTTATCGGTATGCTGGACCACGATCCCAGCGAGCTTCCGTTTTGCATTGCACGGGCCCGGTAGTACCCCCCCGGCCCGCCAATCTCCACCCTCGCCACACCATTCGCATCGGTCGTTCCCAACGCATCGTAATCGACCGAACGCCCGGAAATGGAGCGCCCGATTTCCACAGTAACCCCGATTACCGGATCCTCACCCTGTATCACGCGGGCCGCAATCAGGGCGGGTGTAGTGTCTCCACCGACAGCCAGTTTTCCCAATGCCCGACCGGTTCGAACGTCCGTTTCGGGTACCTGCGACGTGGTCAGGCGTTCACTCCCGCAACCCCAGGTCAGGGCTGCGACAAGCGCGAATGAAAACAAACTGCGAACACGGCTTAACATGGAAATCTCCTCCGGTTTGAATTCTGTCTGTGACACGAGCCTGAAGAATCCGGTACTGGTTAAACTGTCTCTTCGGGCCGGCCGCGAAACGTGCGTTCACTCGAAAATCTCGAATTCGCCACCCCGCACGATCAGCACCACGGGATCGTAAACCGCATCGCCGTCGGCGTTGAAAGAGAATTGGCCCAGGATTGTATCCAGATCCTGGATTCCCGCCATCGCGTCTCGAATTGCACTCGCATTGGATGAACCGGCAGTCGCGATCGCTTCGGCGAGGATATTTAGCGCGGCGTAGGACTGCGCCGACCGGCGGCTGGCGTCAATATCGTATTTGGCTTCATAATCTTCTACAAAGGCGCGATTTCCCGGTGTGGCAGCCAGTCTGGTCCAACCTGTAAACGTAATTGCGCCTTCAGCGGCTGCGCCCGCGGCTCCCACCTCGTTCAACGTCATCTCCAGAGTGATAAAGGGAACACCGGGGGGAACGCCCAGACGACGGCCCTGAATCAGAATCTCGGACAGTTCCGCCGAAAGGGCCGAGACGAAGACGGCGTCCGGATTCAATGCCTTAATCCGTGTCAACTGTTCGGCAAACGTCGTATCGCCGGTCTCAAAGGTCTCCCTGGCCAGGATCTCGACTCCGTTTTCAGAGAGCGCGCTGCTCAACGTCTCGTCACTGCTTCGGGAGAATAGATCGATCCGATCATATATCGTCGCCACTCTCTGATAGCCGAGCTTCGCCCTAGTCTGCCGTACACCTGCAGGCACGAGGACGTCCACGCTGAGCGCGACACGGAAGATAAAATCGCCGATAGCGCTCAGGCCGGAGGCGCTGGAAGTCGAACTGAAAGCCACCACCTGATTCCGTTGCGCAATGGGGAAGACCTCGTTGGCCTCGGTTGAAAGGGTTGGACCGAGAATGGCAGGCACGCCGTATTGATGAATGAGTTTGTTGAACGCTTCAATGGCGCCTTCTGCCGATCTTCGAGAATCCTCGATAATGAACCTGATGCTCGCTTCGCCGAGTTTGGATGAGCCGTTGATCTTGTCGCGAGCGAGTTCAAAGCCATTTTTTATCTCCAGTCCGCGTGGGGTGTTCAGGGGCAGAACGACGCCGATGGGAATCTCTCCACGAAGACCTCCCAATTCCCGAGTGTGCGAACCCGTAACGCGCGCAGTACCGCCAACGGGCAGGTCAACCGTTACTTCATACCCGCCATTTATCGGAATACTCGACCATGTCCCCAGCGGATCACCGTCCCGCATGGCCCGGGCCCTATAGTAACCGCTCACCCGGTTTCCGTTGATCTCAACGCGCACCTGACCATCCGCGTCGGTCGTGCCCGACCATTCGTAGTCGGCCGCCCGTCCTGAAACTGAACGCGCGAACTCCACGGAGACGCCGCTTACAGGATTCTCATCCTGCATTACCCGGGCCACGACCAGAGCGGCTGTGGTGTCGCCATTGAAAGCCAGCTTTCCCAATGACCGGCCGGTTCGAACGTCCCTCTCCGGCACCTGCGACGTCGTCAGGCGTTCACCCGCGCAACCCCATGTGACGGCGGCGACAAGCGCAAACAGGAGCAGACTGCGAGCCCTGGCAATCATTGCCTGCCCTCCGTTTTGGTTTCTACCTGCAAAACGAACCTGAAAATACGGCTACCGGTTTTGCGTGTATCTTTCGGCCCGGCGCGAAACGTGGTTTCACTCGAAAATCTCAAATTCGCCGTCTCGCGCGATCAGCACGACGGGATCGTAAACCGCGTCCCCGTCTGCATTGAATGAAAACCTTCCCAGAATCGTGTCCATATCTCTGATGCCGGCCAACCTGTCGCGAATCGCACCCGGATCCGTCGATCCGGCCTCCGCGATTGCTGCGGCGAGAATATGAAGCGCGGCGTAGGATTGCGCGGCCCAGTGGTTCGGATCGGACCCGAATTCCGCCCTATAGCGCTCGACGAACACCAGATTGCCGGGTGTCGTTGCGGTCCGGACCCAACCTGTAAAGGTTATCGCGCCTTCCGCGGCTTCACCGGCGGCCTGCACCTCATCTATGGTCAGTTCCGGGACAATGAACGCCACGTTGGCGGGTATGCCGATTTGCCGTCCCTGGACCTGGATCCGAACCCTGTCCGCCGGCGATATCGCGGAAACAAATACGGCGTCCGGGTTCAGCGCCTCGATGCGGGTCAACTGTTCGACGAATGTGGAATCGCCCGTTTCAAATGTTTCCCTCGCAAGAATCTCGACGTCTGCGGCGTTCAATGCGCCGCTTAGCGCCTCGTCGCTGGAACGCGCAAAGAAATCGCTCTCATCCACAATTGTCGCCACCCTGCGATAGCCCAGTTTATTCTTCGTCTCTTCGACGCCGCCGGGCACGAGTACGCCCAGGCTGAGGCCGGCGCGGAAGATGTAGTCGCCGATCGCGCTCAGGCCGGGGGCGACTGAGGTTGAACTGAAGGCGACAACCTGCTACTGCTGCGCCACGGGGAAAGCCGCGACGGCCGCGGTAGAAAGCGCCGGACCGAGAATTACCGGAACACCATCCCGATGAATCAGCACGTCAAATGCTTCAATTGCGCCTTCGGCGGTGGCAAGGGAATTCCCGACGATGAATTCGATACGCGCGCCATCCAGACGGGATGAACCATTGATCTGCCCACGGGCGAGTTCAAATCCATTCATGACCGGCTGGCTGAAGGGGCGCTGCGGCTCTTCCCACGGAAGTACGAGGCCAATCAGAATCCGCTCGGGAAGACCTCCCGGCGTCAACCTCAACGAGGCCGTCACACGGGACGTTTCGCCGACCGGCAATTCAACCGTGGATTCGTATCCTGCGTTGATGGGAATGCTGGACCAGGAACCCAGCGCGGTCCCATCCTGAATTGCCCGCGCACTATAATAACCGCTCACACCGTTTCCCGCAATCTTGACGCGGGCGCGCCCTCGCGCGTCCGTTATTCCGGACCACGTAAAGTCCGCCACCCGCCCGGATATGGATCGAGCGAACTCGACCGTGACGCCGCTCAACGGCGCCTGATCCTGGCGGACGCGAACGATGACCGTGGCCTTTGTCATGTTTCCTTCCAAAGCGAGTTTGTCCGCCGCGATCCCGACCGTGTCCTCTGCTCTCTGAAGCGGCGACGTTGTCAGGCGTTCTCCGCCGCAACTCCAGCTCGCGCCTGTGATGAGCACAAATACCAACGCACTCCGGAAACTGTTGAACAAACCGGACCTCCTCCAATTCTACGAATTCCCGCGAATAGAGCGGAGATTCGCATTCCGCCAACGCGCAAAATGACAGGCAGCCTTCACTGCCTGTCATTTATTGGGTCCTAACCAGACGGGGCGGATACTCCTGACCTGTGAATCGCGGGAACACCCGAGTACCGCGTCATTATTCCTTCCGGTCGCGATATTGACGTTTTCGCCGTGAACCGGCTCCGGCCGTGCTCTGAAGCGCTTACTCAAACAGCTCGAACGCGCCGTCGCGGACGATCAGCACAATGGGATCGTAGACAGCGTCGCCGTCGTCGTTGAACGAGAACCGGCCCAGAATCGTGTCGACGTCCCGGGTTGCGGCGATGGCATCCTTAATCGCGCCCGCTTCCGTCGACCCGGCGTACGCGATAGCATCCGCGAGAATGTACAGCGAGGCGTACGAAAGCGCGGCCCACGGACCCGGTTCGCCGTCGTTTGCCGCCGCATAACTCTCAATGAAGTTCTGATTCCCAGGCGTGGAAGCGTTGGTTGCCCAACTCGTAATGCTGATCACACTTTCCGCGGCGTCACCGGCGGCGGCCACTTCATCCAACGTCATTTCGGGAATAATGATGGGTATATTCGAGGGAATGCCAACTTCACGGGCCTGGATCATGATTTGAATCATCTCCGACGCCAGACACGAGACAAAGAGGGCGTGCGGATTCAGATCCTTGATGCTGTTCAACTGGCCCGCGAACGATGTGTCTCCAGTCGCGAAGGTCTCGCGGCCAAGAATCTCCACCTCGCCTTCCATCAGGGCATTGCTCACCGCCTCATCCAGGCTCCTGGAATAGACATCGGCGGCGTCGACCATTGTCGCGACCCGGCTGAACCTCAATTTCTCCTGCAGGTCCTGGACGGCGCCAGGGACCAGCGTACCGACGTTGAGACCGGAGCGGAAGATATAATCGCCGATCGCACTCAGGCCGACTGCGGTGGATGTCGAACTGAATGCCAGGACCTCGTTCTCCTGGGCGATCGGGAACACTTCCTTTCCAACGGTGGAAATACCGGGGCCCAGGATAACGTTTACGCCGTCCTCGTTGATGAGTTTGTTGAACGCTGCGGTGCCGGCGTCGATCGTACCCTCCGTATCCTCGACGATGAATTCGATACTTGCGCCGCCGAGTCTCGAAGAACTGTTGATTTCTCCCTGAGCCAACTCGAAGCCTGCCATCGCCGGCAGGCCGTACACGTCTTGGGGACCCGTAAGCGGCACGGCGACACCGATGGCAATCTTCGCGGGCAGACCGCCGGGCGTCAGCGCGATCGCACCGGTTGCGCTCGCCTTGTCGCCGATGGGCAGTTCAACCGATGACTGATATCTGCTGTTGACCGGTATGCTCAACCACGAATCGATCTCCCTGCCGTCCTTCATCGCCCGCGCACGGTAGTAGCCGGTCACCCCGGCGCCCCCGATATCCAGGTAGGCCTGACCGCGCGCATTGGTGGACCCCGACCACTCGAAACTGGCGGGCCGGCCTGAAACCGAACGCGAGAACTCGACGGTAGCACCGCTTACAGGCGTGTCGCCGTCCGAGACATTGGCCACAACCACTGCCCTCATTATGCCATTGAGGGCCAGCTTGCCGGCGGGTTGGCCGGACCGGTCACCCGCCTCCGGCGCCTGCGACGTCGTCAGGCGTTCACGACCGCAACCCCACGTCAGACTCATTGCCACTGCGAATACAAACAAACTGCGGATACCGCTGAACATGACGATCCCTCTCGATGCTGCGGTTTACCAGCGAAAACAGCCGGGAAGACATAAGCAGCGCGCTCGAACAACGCCCGCCGGAACTGGCTCCTGACCCAGTCACCAATGTAGTTGAAGAATTAGATAAACCGGACGACGAACATCCCTGCCTGAGCGCTCGAATGCGCTGTCAGATTTATCCGTAATAATGAATATAAGCGCAATTCCCATGCACACAAGGGCATGTCCGAAATTCTTTTCATAAAAAACCCATTGAAATTCGCTGTGTATTCGAAGGGGCAGCGTTCTATATTCCGAGGACGGCTCGCGCCGCCTGCCGCGCCTCGTCCGGCGTTCTGACAACGCGGTGCCTGGGCATATGTTTCAGGATGCCGAGCGCATCCAGGGTTCTGGGAACCAGGCCGGACAGGCCCATTGCAATGCATTCGGTCTGCTCGGTATTGGCGACATCCATGAGCTGCCCGATTACGATGGCCGCGCTGTCATCCAGATATGTGGCGCCGGAAAAGTCGAAGATAACGACCTCGTGATCCTTGATATTCGCACCGATCACGCTCGACAGCTTGTGGGAGGATGCGGCGGTGAGGCTTCCCCCGAGCTCTACCAGTCCCACGCGAGCCGAGTCCGGACTGAAGACGGCCGCGTCGATGTCCTCCTCCTCGGAGAAGAACGTCCGGTCCAGCAGCGGCACGGAGACCACGCTGTCCAGTTCCAGGCGCTGCAATTGACGCGCGTGCACCATGCCCGAGAAGATAAGGCCGATCGCGGCGGCGGTCACCAGATCGACAAAGACCGTGAGGCCCAGAGTCACCAGCATCACCAGAAAGTGTTCGCGGCGCACGCGGTGGACTCGCGCAAGTAGACGCCGATCCAAGATGTCCCATCCGACTTTCATCAGGATACCGGCGAGAACCGCATGTGGGATCTGCTCCACGTACCGGCCGAGACCAAGCAGGATGCCAAACATAAGTATGGCATACAGCACACCCGATGCCTGTGTTTCACCTCCCGCGCGTATATTGGTTACGGTTCCGGCTGCCGATCCCGCGCCCGGGAGACCGCCGAACAGTCCTGAAATCATGTTGCCGATGCCTTGCCCAACCAGTTCCCGGCTCGGATTGTGCCTCGTTCCCCTGTACGAGTCGGCAGCCAGAGAAGCCCTGAGGCTTTCCACCGAACCCAGCAGGGCGAGAATGAACGCGGGCTCCAGCGCGTGCATCAAAAACGCGGCGGATGGCGCCGTCAATCGCAGTTCCGGCAATCCGGCGGGTATCCGGCCGATGACCGGCACGTCGCCAAGCCAGAACACCCCGAGCATCGTCCCCGCAACCAGCGCCGGAAAGTGTCCGGGCAGGTATCTGGCCAGCCTTCGCGGCCAGAACACGCCCACGGCAAGAGCGACGACCGCGATTGCCACCGCGTTGTAGTTCACGTTCTCAATCGCTTCGGACGCCGCGCGGATCGAGCCGATCACGCCGCCCCGGGCCGGGGCCGACCCGAGGAACGGAAGGATGTGCATCGCCATGATGACGATGCCGATTCCGGACATGAGTCCCGAAATCACCACCTGCGGCGTATACGCCACGAAGCGGCCGATCCTCGAAAGGCCCAGCAATACCTGCACCAGCCCTGCCATGGCCACCACGGTCAGCGCTTCGGTGAGGTTGGAAGTGTAGCTGGAGACAATGACTACGAAAGCGATCGTCACCGGCGCCGTGGGTCCCGAAATCTGAATCCGCGTGCCGCCGAATACCGCCGCGAAAAAACCGACCGCGATGGCGCCGTACATGCCGGCAGCCGCGCCCATGCCCGACGCGACCCCCAGCGCCAACGCCACCGGCAGCGCCGCCAGGGTTGCCGTGACGCCGCCGGGAATGTCTCCACTGAGTGATCCAATGCCGAATCTCATTGGATATTTCTCTCAGAAATCCTGGAGAGACGAACCATGCATGTACTGCGTGACAGGCTTGACATAACCCCCACATACCTTATCATTAATATTGAACATCTACTTCCAAATCAGGAAAGGAACTGAAGATGCTGAGATTTCCCGAAGAACTCATGCTTCTCATACTCGACGACGAGAACGGCAGATTCGCCCGCGTGCCGGATCAGTCGCTGCGCTACGCCCTGGCCGGCGGAGTGCTGATGGACCTGGCGATGGAAAACCGTATTGACACCGATCCGGACCGCCTCGTCCTGGTGGATTCGACCCCCGTTGGGGACGGGCTTCTCGACCCGACGCTCGCCGACATCTCTCAAACTGACGAAACCCACGATGCGCGCTTCTGGGTGGAACGCACCGCCATTCGCAGCGCCGCCGGCATTCGCGAGACGTCTCTTGACCGTCTGGTCGAAAAGGGAATCCTTGAACGCCGGGACGACCGGTTTCTGTGGGTCTTCCGGTCACGGCGATACCCGTCCGTGGACGACCAGGCCGAGCGGGAAGTCAAGCTCAGGATTATGGAGATCCTGTTCAGCGACCAGATCCCCGATCCTCGCGACGTGGTAATCATCAGCCTGGCGCACGCCTGCAATCTGTTCAGCCAGATTCTGTCTGCAAGAGAACTGGCGCGCGTTGCCCCCCGCATCAACCAGGTGAGAAAGCTCGATCTGATCGGCCAGGCGACGTTTCGGGCGATCACGGAAATCGAACTCTCGCTCGCCCTCGCGGTACAGATGCGGCCGTATTAGCGTCCCTGCCGGCCCACTCCCGCGGCCACGATGGCTCGGCCTCGCCTGCAAAGCGACTTTATCAACGGATTGTTACGACGCGCCCTCCACCCGGACGGCGATAATGTCCAGATCGTGATACTTTTGGTGGCGCACCGACGAAGCGTAATGACGCAACAGCCGGAACGATATTTCATGTTCGTCCAGGATCTCCGGCTGTTCGATCAGGTACGCCAGCCTGTCTTCCAGATTCTCTCCCGCCGCAGCCGCCAGAAACTCCAGTTCCGCAGTCCCTTCCACCTGCCGGGCGGTGATGACGAGCAGCCGCCCGCCATCATGCGCACCCTCACCGGCCTGTTCGATCAGTATCGAGAGGGTCTCTTCGCCCGCGGCGCACAGCCGGCCGGTTGCCGGCTCCGTCCAGCCGATACCTGCCGCAAATCGGCGGAGAAACCCGTCGATCCCGGGAAGTGATTCGGCGGACAATTCAACCCGGAGACGCTTCCGGCGGCGGGACGTCAACTCCATAAAAGCGGTCAGCAGGATTGCCGCGAGACCGCCCGCGGTCATCCCGTTTCCGAGCAACGTCCCCCACGTCCCGCCAAGCATGTCGGGAAAGATCACCTGATTCTGAAAACCCACGCCCAGCCAGAACGCCAGCCCGACCACCGTGGCCTTCCGGTGGTCGACGCCATCCTCTACGATCAGCTTCATGCCCTGTACGAATAGCAGCCCTATCAGCAGCGTGACATAGGCAGCGGCGACGGGATTGGGAATGGCGATCACGAGGGCGGTTACCTTGGGGGACAGGGCCAGCAGGACGAATGAGATCCCGATATATATCCCGACGCGGCGCGCCGCGACTCCCGTCAGTTCGGCAAGCGAAATACTGGAGGAATAGGTCGTATTGGGCGGCGTTCCAATAAGGCCGGAGAGCAGATTGCCCATGCCGTCGGCGTTGAGGGCGCCCTGCACCAGACGGAAATCGGTTGCGCGGGGCCGGCGTCGCGAGACCCGCTGAATGGCGACGCCGTCGCCGACCGTCTCGATCGCCCCGACAACCGTAACCACCACAAATGCCGGAAGCAACGCCCAGAACTCCGCGCTCAGGGAAAGATCCAGGCCCGGCCAGGCGTAATTCGGTAATCCGATCCAGGGCGCGTCGACAACCGGACGAACGTCGTAAAGTCCGAACGGCGCGGCAACCGCGCATCCAACTGCGATTCCGATCAACGGCGACCACAGCCGCAGGGATGCGGGGGCCCGGAGCGCCAGCACCACGAGCGTAATGAACGCCGCGCCCGCCGCGGCTGGTGACGCGGCCGCCGGCGTCCCCTCGGGCACGTCCGTCAACAGGCCGAAAACCACAGGCATCACCGTGACAGCGATCAGCATGATTACGGTTCCGGCGACAACGGGAGTAATGATGCGGCGCAGGAGTGACAGACGCGCGGCCAGGGCGAACTGAAACAGCGAGGATACCACGATCAGGCTCGCCATCAAAGCCGGCCCGCCCTTCACCAGCGCCGTAATGCACACCGCGATAAAGGCGCCGGACGTGCCCATGATGAGTACGTGGCCCGCCCCGATCCGCCCCACCCTCACGGCTTGCAGAACCGTGCTTATGCCGCTGACCACCAGCGCCGCGAAGGCGATCCAGTTCAGATAGCTGTCCGGTTGACCGGCCGCCCGGCCTATAATTACCGCGCTGAGTACCACGGGCGCCAGGACCACAACAGCGGCCTGAAAGCCGACCGCAGCGGCGACTGAGTGCGGTGGTCGCTCGTCCGGTTCGTACCGGATGGTTTCGTTTGTACGGGTTTCATTCGAAGGCATCTGTCTCTCCCGATAAATCCGCACGGCGGCCCGTCTACATGCGCCAGACTATGAGCATTTGCGCGATCATTTCGTCTTCGTCCGTTCCGAGCTTGTTGCGCCAGTATTGGAACTCTACGCCGACCATAAATTGATTGGCTTCGCCAGCCATCGCCCTGCCCACGTCCCATACAAGCTGCGGCTGCGCCAGGATCGATCCCTCGACGTCGTCCCCGAATTCGTCGGAACGACCGCCAATGTATTCCGCATGCCCCGTGAACGTGATTGACTGTTCGCCGGCTACGATGGGCAGCAGCCAGCTTACGTCGAACATGAAGCTGTTACCGGTCTTCGGTGCGCCGCCCCCTTCCACGCCGGTGTTATCGTCAATATAGGCCGTCAGGTCCGTATTCAGAAAAAGAAATCCCGGCACGCTCCAGGAGGCCCTCACGCCGGGCAGGTATTTCAATACCTTGGCGTCGCCACCGGCGTTTACCCCGGCGACCAGGGCGAAATCCCGGATGGGACCCGCGCGCACTTCCTTTCTCCTCAGTTTGCCGAAACTCAGTGTGGGATACCACTCTGAATAAAAGTCCCTGTCGTTGAATCCGTCGTTGCCGCTGTCGTCTATATAATCCAGAAAAAAGAAACTGTCGCCCAGTTTCCATCTCGAGGCGTTCTGCACGGTAAACACGAGGGTCCAGTGGTCTGACCCCGAAAAGGGATTCAAGTGTGAACCGTATTGGAGGTGAAACTCGGTCTGCGCGACCACGGAAGTACGGGCAGTCAGCAGCAGGATGCCCACGATGCCGGCGAACAGGGTTTTCATTTCGATATCCTGGATTTACATTTCAAACGTCTTGCGTTATGTTGTATCAAACCGCTACAAGTGCAAAGCAGTCAACTCGGGAGGAAAAATGAACCTGTTCAGACTGACGACGCCATTGTGTATCATGTGTATCGGGGCGACCGGCTGCTCGGAAACGGAGGACTCGTCATCCGCTTCGAAAAAGCCGGCGTGGGGGTACGGAGCCGAAAACGGGCCGGACGTCTGGGGCCGGTTGAGCGCGGACTATGCGCTTTGCGCCGAAGGGTCGCGCCAATCCCCCATTGACCTGCGGAACCCGACGCAAGCGAGCCTGCCGGCCATCTCCTTCAACTACCGGCCAACGCCCCTGACCGTTCACAACAACGGCCACACCATAGAAGTTGCATCCACCGGGGAGAATTGGCTCGAAGTTGGCAACGAGAGATACAGCCTGCTGCAGTATCATTTCCACGCGCCGTCCGAACACACGGTGGAAGGAAGGTCATTTGACATGGAAATGCACCTCGTCCACCGGAACGACGAAGGCGCATTGGCTGTTATCGGCGTGTTGATCCGGCGGGGCCGGCGCCACGTCGCATTCGATCGCGTCTGGGAGCATCTGCCGCAAGCGGCTGGCGATATGGAACGCATCGAAGGCGTCTCGGTCAACCCGGTCGATTTGCTGCCGCCGGACAGGCGTGCCTACAGGTACGACGGTTCATTGACAACCCCGCCCTGTTCCCAGGATGTCAACTGGTACGTAATCACAACTCCCATCGAAATGTCAGAGGCGCAGATTGCCGCATTCGAAGCCATTGTTCACAAGAACAACCGGCCGGTACAGGCGTTGAACGGCCGCGAGGTTTTCATCGACACGGAAATGGAAGAATAGACCGGGGATTTGCAGGCTGAAGAATCGGGGGCAGGAATTATACAGTTCCGGCTTGGTCTGCGGTGATCGGATTTCCGTGCTTCCTTATGTGTCGCGTTCAGGATTTCCCCGGCGCCGGAATCCCATAGCGGTGCAGCGTGCTCGCCAGGGTGGGACGCCCGAGGCGAATCCTTCCGTCGTTCAGCAGGTACGTGAAAAGATATCCCGCGCCCAACATGAGGATCCCGATAAGGAAGCAATACATCACCGCTCTATCGGGATATACGTCCTTGAGATACCCGACGTACAGAGGACCCGTGATGCCTGCGGCGGCCCAGGCCGTCAGGACGGCGCCGTAGATGGTCGACATCTTTTTGGTGCCGAAAACGTCAAGGACGAAGGGCGGCATGGTCGCGAATCCGCCGCCGAAGCAGAGCAGGACGTAGCAGACCAGGGCGGAGAATACCCAGGGGTTGGTCTCGGTCATCAGGATGCCGAAGACAACCATCTGGCTGGCGAGGAGAACCCTGAAAACCGTTACCCGGCCGAACTTGTCCGACAGCAATCCCCAGAACAGGCGCCCCAATCCGTTGCAGATTGAACTTATGGCGATCAGCGTGGCGCCGTATTCGGCCAGCATGGTCGGCTCAATGGAGTTGTCCGCCAGGCCCCAGATCTCCTGGAGGATTTCCGACTGGAAGCTGATGACGGAGATTCCGGCGGCGATATTGAAGAAGAAGACAATCCACATGATTACGAACTGGGTCGTCTTGAGATAGGTTACGGCCGAGTCCGGTTCCCCGTATTCCAGCGCTTCGTCGGCTGCAACGCCCGCGGGGCCCGCGGTCGCAGGGGGATCGCTGAGGGCCAGGCTGCAGGGAAGCAGAATGACGCCGAATATGATCCCAAGCCAGATGAAGACAAGCGGAAGTGTGCCCTGCGTGGTTACGATCAAGAACGGCGCCAGTCCCTTGCTCAGCAGGAAGGCGCCGACTCCGAAGCCCATAACCACGATACCGGTGGCCAGTCCCTTGCGATCGGGAAACCATTTGGCAACCGTGGCGACCGGCGTGACGTATCCAAGTCCGATACCCGCGCCGCCTATTACGCCGTAGCCCAGATAAAACAGCGGTATCGAGTCCAGGTGAAGCGCCGCGCCCGAGATCAGATATCCGCCCGAAAACAGGATGCTGCCGGTCACCGCCAGAAACCTCGGACCCAACCGGGAAAGCATGTTGCCGGCCCACGCTGCCGAGACACCAAGCGTAAAGATCGCGATACTGAACGCCCATGCGGTCTCCGTATGCGTCCAGCCGCCCCGATGCACCAGAATCGTCTGGAAGAAACTCCAGGCGTAAACGGTGCCGAAGCATATCTGCAAAACGGTGCAGAACAGCGCGATAGCGCTTCTTGGAATACGCAACGCACGTCCTCCGTTCAATCTGCCTTTTCGGTGGACCCTCCCGGCCCACCGCCTCCAGGCGAACGTCCCGAAATGTGACGGAACAGCCGTGCGAGGTCGCCGACTTCATCATCGCGCGCAAGCAGTTCGTCGTCTTCCTGCATATCCTGCTTTCGATCGTCGGCCAGGTCCACGGCGTAGGAAAGAAGGCCTCCCAGCGGCTTTGCGGCCAGGTTGACCAGCCAGATCGACGCCAGTACGCCCACAACGAGAAAGATACTGATCAGAATGACCTGCTGGCCGATGGCGCGCTGAATCTTGAGTGCAACGATGTCCAGGTCCATACCGACGTGTACCGTGCCTGCCACTCCGGCCAGGATCGGGCTGCCCACCTCCAGGAAATCTCCCAGACCCGGAATGCTTCGTTCAACCGGTTCGGTGCTGGACGGATCGCTCGCAAGGATTTCTTCGGGGATGCCTGGAACGAAGGTATGTGCCAGATACTCGCCCTTTTCACTGGTAATATATATATAACGGATGCCCTGAATCTCAACGAACTGATCGATCATCGACTGCAGCGTCGCAAGATTCCGGTTCAGCAGAATATCCACGCTGGCGTTGGCGATGGTCTTCGCGATGTCTTTGCTGTTGGAGGCGTACTCCGCCGACAGCTGCGTGTCTACCGTGTAGATGCACAGGAACGACGTGGACAGTACGATCAGCCCGAATAGCGCAAAGATGCCGAACCTGGTCTTCTGAAACAACCGTTGAATTTTCATATTACGAAAGCCAGCTTTCCCAGTCGTTCAAAGTGACAAATCGCCCGTCCTGGACAACGGTATAGTAAACGGTTTGCAGTCCCTGTCGCCGGTCGGGCCCGAAAGAGACTTTCTCACCGATTCCAAGGTCGAAATCCCGGACGGAGAAAACCGCTTCCTCCAGTCCCGCCCTGCCTGGGTTGTCTCCGAGACGCCTGAGAATCTCGGTCATCAGCTTTGCATCCAGAAAACCCTCCAGGCTTACGAAGCTCTGCTCGAACGGACTGTAGGGCTCTTTAACGAGTTCCTGGGGAACGGCCGGATTGTAGCGCGCCATCAGCTCACGGTACTCTCTCACGGCCGGAATGGAAGTGTCTTCGTAGCTGGGCACCACCTGGGAGTTTACGAGATACCGGGTATACGTCTCGGGGTCTTCCCTGCCCTCGCTGAGCAGATGCAGAAGGTTCTCGCTGCCAACGAACGAGAGATTGGCGATCGGGACTTTCAGGCCAAGGTCGATCGCGTCGCGAGCGAAGGCGGCGCACGCCGCGTACGATCCGATGCAGATGACGGCGTCCGGCGAAGCCTTCTGCAGAATCTCAACCTGCCGCCTCATGCTTCCGGTGAACCTTTGCCCCCGGCGGTAGGTCGCCTCGCCGGCAATGTGTTCGCCGTGCGCCTCGATTGCCGCTCTCACGCCCGCCCATCCGCTGCGTCCGTACGCGTCGGCCTGGTAGAACACGGCGATCCGCTTTCTGCCGGTCCGAACGAAATTGTCCACAAGCCCCGCGGTCTCCTGGCGATAGGACGCCCGGAGGTTGAACGCGAAATCTCCGTATGGCGGCTCCCGTTGAGGCTGGGCGCCTGTAAACGGGAAAAACAGATAGACCCGCTCGTCCTGAAACTTTTTCAGCAGGGGAAGCGCACGGGTCACTGTGGGGGTACCGACGTACCCGAACAACAGGAACACGTGATCTTCCAGCATGAGCTTCATCGTGTTCTTCACGCACGGGTCCGGCTGGTACCCGTCGTCGTACAGCTTGAAGACGATCTGGCGGCCGCCAACGCCGCCATTCTCGTTGACGTGATTGAAGTAAGACCTGGCTCCCCGGTAGAGCTCGCTGCCCAGCCCCCGGGAGGGCCCCGAAAACGCGGCGGACATGCCCAGGACAATCTTGCCGTCATAAACGCCTTCGGAGCCTCCGGCGCTGCTCGGATTGCCATCCGAGTCCCCGTTCGATCCTCCTGTCTGGGCCCCAACGTCCTTCCAACTTCCCCAGGACAACGCCAGCAGTCCGAGCAAGCCTCGACGGAGCATCGACCTTCGCGTCAGGTCGGACGCGTGTTCGTTCCGCGCGTCGTGTCCGTCGTTAGAACTGAAAATATCCATTCCGTTCCTCGTCAGCTGAAATGCGGCTTCGCCTGAATGCGGGAAGAGAGTAGACCAAAAGCGGTGAGACGGGAGAAGAAATCCTCGCCCGGTATGTCTTCCCTGCTTGCCTTCGGCACGAAAAGAATCCTCACAAGGCAGGTAATCTCTACCGTCTTCCGTCTACCCGGTTTTGTCTCCCTCTCCCGTCTAACGTCTACCCGCTTCTGAGGGGCCGGGGGGAGAGGTCCCGTTCACGTCCAGTGACCTGGTGTATCCTGGTAATCAGCAGTCCAATCGCCTGTATCAACTTGCCTACATTCGGTTTAACGTCCCCGAAAAATGACGAATCATGATTAAAAGTTGTACGTGAAATGGATGTCCAGCCGGTTGGCGATCCCGTCGTTCGGACCCTTGTAGGTGGTCTTCCAGTACAGATATTCAACCGCTACCTGCAGCGGCTTCCACGGCCGATAACGTCCGACACCGTAGAACGCCCCGTTCCTGGTGCGACCTCCAGCAGGAATGGCTTCCTCATCAGGCTGTTCCATCGTGGCTCCGACGTATAGCTTCCATTGGGCATTCGGCATCATTACGATCTGCGCCCATCCGCCTTTGGATGCGATCTCCTCGCCCGTCGCGGTGTTGACCCCCTGGCCGATGCCGCCGCGGATGTCTGTGAGATTCTTTCCGGTCCAGGCTTCGCCCTGTACCATAAACCGTTCGGTCACAGAGATCGAAGCGTCAAGCCCCACGGCCGTCGAGTTGAATCCTGTCTCGCCGCCTACGGGCGCCGCAGTCTCTTCGGCGCCCCAATGGGCCCAGGCGCCGCCCTTGAACTTCGGCTGCTTGAATCCCAGCCGCGCCTGCAGGAAAGGCAGCGCCGCGTCCCAGCCATCCAGAATGCCATTCTTGTCCAGATCTTTCTTGTCCACGGCCCCGGTCTGCCCCGCCGCTATCGCCAGGGAAAACCCGCCTTCCGGCTTGTACGTGAGCCTCGCCTGGGGATGGCGGTCTCCCAGGTTTCCCGCGTGCCACATCAGCCCGTCGTTGTTGGCGATTGGAAAGATTGGTGAAATGACGTCCCAGGCCTGGCCGGCAAGAAAGTGCCAGTCCCCGCGCTGCAGATTGAAATAGGCCTGCCGGAGGCGCAGGATCTGTCGCGACTCGCTGCCCCCGTTCTGAAAGTCGATCTCCACAAGACCGCTTATACTGGAGACTTCATCCAGTTTCACAGGGTTGAACCTCGCCCCGAGGCGGGTGAGGCGCGGGTACATAGTAAGATTGCCATCGGTCTCGGCGCCAGGTACTTCCGGCTTTACCCAGAAGCCGAATTGGTGGCTTTGCATCTTCGAATCGTCGAAAACGGCGTCGAAGCGGACAAAGCCGTAAACCGACAATTCTCCGGCAAAAGCCCATTGCCCACCGCTGAGCAGACAGCCCAGAACCGCTGCGGCAATTGCCTTTTTCAAGAGTCACTCCTTCGCAGGTTAGTATGCAGGTCCAGCGCCGCGCCTGCGGTACGAATTCTCATTTTGCCTGTTCAGTCGAACGCTCTGCGCCGGGGACAGCACACTACGACTCGGCCCCCTCTTCCGCACCGTCGCCGTTTTGGGCGCGGATGCGTTCCACGTATGACCGTCCCTTGTCTACGGCTCTGTCCACCTTGCGTCGAACGGTCTGTCGGGTTTCGATGCCGCTCCGGGGCGCCAGCAAGATACCCGCGACGATGCCCAGAGCCATCCCGATGATTGCGCCGAGGCCGAATACCCCCAGGCAGAAACCCAAGTCATTCGTCTGACGATCCATCCAAGCCTCCCGGTCCATGGGTTGTCCTGTAATCAGATTCCTGCAAGAATCCCTAATTTATAATGCAAATCATCAGATTAGTCAATGCATTTGGTTGAATCTGCCGCGAAACGGCTGGCACAAACTGCGACGATCAGGTTGCCCCGCAATCGTAGAACCACGACAGTGGATAGACGCGCAGCACCAGTTCGCCGGGTTTCCTGGCCGTAAGCTTCCGTTCACCCAGCGTCACGGCCTGACCCGTATCCTCATCCGCCTCCACCCAGCTTCGATGGTACATCAGCAGCACCCGGTCGCCGTGAAACCACACGTTCGCGTAATCGAACGTCGCGAAGTCATCCGGCAGCGTCCCCAGTTCCGGAAGCGCAACGACGGGGCTGACCGGATACTGCGGCGCAACCCGTGTCACGTCTTCCATCCCGCCGCTGAGTTCTATCGTCCGGAAGTGCGACCAGCTGGCGCCGCTGTCGCTGGATATCGCCGAAGACAGTCGTCCCCGCCTGTACCCTCTTAGGATCTCCTCCCGTGACGTCTGGTTCCATACGCACAACAGGTCGCCCGTGTCCGGAATCCTCCTGAGCCTGGGTGGCGAATAGGAAGCGGCGAGATCGCTCGGCGCCACGGGCGTCCAGGTCTCCCCGCCGTCCTCGCTGTAGCACTGCACCAGCCGACCCACGGTGGACCTCGCCATCATCATCAACCGCCCGTCGGGGCACACCGCCACACCCGGTTCGTCCACCGCGGTAATGCCGCCGCGGCCGTTCGGAATGCCTTCCGCGTCGAACCAGCCCATCAGTTGACCCCGGCACATCTTCCAGGTGCGGCCGTCGTCGTCCGAATAGCTCACCGCGGCAATATCCACCTCGGGGTAGTGATAGTGCCCGCTAACCTGCAGACGCAGTCCCTTCCAGAATCCGTAGCTGCTCACCCGGTCGTACTCCAGCCCCGAATGGTGGTTATTGCTGTGGCAGATCCGGCTGGGCATCACCATCCTGCCGCCCGGCATTTGAATCATCGTGTCGTAATACGGCCCCCCAAGAAGATTCATCGGCCAATTTCCGGACCAGAACCTGCCCTCGTCGACCGACACGGACAGATAGAACGGATTCCAGTTGAACATCTCCGACCCGCGATCGAGATTCCGGCTCCCGAGGTGCGCGAGGGCAAGTTCGCCCGACTGCAGCCGGATGCAGGACAGGCATGAGGTCTCTCCCAGGGAATCCCAGTCCGGCGCTTCCGTCCTCTCCCAGGTCCGCCCCGAATCTCCCGACCGGTAACACCGGCGGCCCGCGATCATCAGAAGCCCGTCCCGTACCTCCACAACGGCCGTCGCACTCCCGGCGCCCACACCGATATGCTCGATAACGCCGTCGGGGACCGGCTTTCGAAATACCGGCCTTCCTGAATCGGTCATGTCAGTGTCCTCCATATCCCGCTACGCCAATGTCGTCGCTCACACTTCAGATGAGTACTCAGGACGCAGGCGCCATCCGTCACTGAAAGCGTATGGCGTAGAGGTCGGCCTCCTTCATCGCCGCGCGAAGACGCACGGGCCTCCCGGCCAGCGCCGATACGTCTGAACCGCTGTCCCAGCTGACCGCCCGCGCTATCTCGTCTCCATAAATCTCGGCGCTTTCGGACAGCGTGCGGCCCTCGATGGGGCGGCCCTGCTCGTCCTGCAATTCGAACCGGATCTCGCCGGCCACCGACGTCGTATAGTTGATGACCAGCTCACTGCCGGCGAAGGTGAAGGGCCTGGTTACGATCTCGCCTCCAGCGAAGGGTGCGTTGACGGAAACGAAACCGTCGGTCCGAAGGACGCCTCGACGGAGCCGGCATGTCGGGTTCCGGTAGTTCTCCACGTAGTAGACCGAGATTTCTCCGGCCCCCGTGGGCACAACGCCCACGCCGGCGGCCATATTCCGCTCATTCCAGTTCCGGGAGTCAAGGCCCGGACTGATGAACGGACCCATGAACCGGCGGTCCCACCGGATGCCGTCCCGGCTGGACATGATGACCCCCTCGGACAGGCCGTCGTACGCCCAGTCCCTGTGGAATTTCCGGCCAAGCCGGAGCCGCTTGGGGAACATCAAATAGACGTGGGGAGCGCGGAAGTACTGGGTCGCCGCGTTGGTGTACAGGTGCTCCTTCTGCACTCCGCCCATGTCGATCAGCTCCGGCACGGTCCATTCCAGGAAATCGTCCGACTCGGCCCTCCGAATCGACCGGTAAACGCCGCCCTGAGCGGGGTCTCCCGCACTGTCGCAACCGGGCGCGAAACCCCTCAGGTAGCTGACGTATTTCCGAATATTGACGTCCCAGAAAGCCACGTTCGGTGAGTCGAAGTTGGGGCGGCCGTCGGGTGGCGCATACAGGATCGGCCTGTCCCGGATCAACTCCCAATGGATGCCGTCGGGCGAACCGTAGCCGTAAATCGTACAGCGCCCGTCCAGCTTCTTTCCCCTCAGGAAGCCCTTGTACCGCTGCGAGTCCGGCGCGGCCGGGTTGGGATCCTTGAAGACGCAGGCGTTCCAGTGCGTGGCCCCCATCACGATGTTGTTCTCCGTCGAGCCGTCGAACTCGTGGAGCCCGAGGGTCGGACGCTCGAAGCGGATGCCGTCGGGGCTTTCCGCGTAACAGGTCGTCCGGTTCGTTCCGTCAGGGCCGGTGGCGCGGTACCAGAGGCGGTAACAACCGTTGTCGAGCATGACGTTCGCGGCCCACGACGTCTCCCCTTCCCAGGGTCGGTCGAAGTCGAGGGCGACCTCAGCCGGCGCCGGAGGATGGAGCTTGAGGCTCGTGTTCGCCATCGTGTCGATCAGCCAGTCATCGACGAACAACTCGAGTCTGGATCCTATGTCTCTCGCGCCAGCCATGGTTCATCCTCCGGTCCCGCCGCCGATCGTTAATTCCAATCCACTGGAGAATCAAGTAAACCCAGCACCGCCCTTCTGACGCGGTCCAGTCCCAGCATCACCGTCCACCGCCGAACCAGGTCGGAGTCTTCGAAGCGCCGTCCCTGTTCGCTCGTCTTCAGATCACCCGGCCCACGAACCGCGATTGCCGTCGATCTTCCCTCCAGAGGGCCGATCAACGCCAGTCCCACGCCTCCTTCAGGCGCAATCCGCTCCGCCAGAAGTCCCGCCAGCGTCCGCTCATCGCCGTCTTCCTGCAATCCGGCGCGTGCATCAGCTGCCGCCTGATCCGCGTGGCTCCCTTGCAAATCCGAGGCGATGACGCTCTCGAATCCCGCTTCGTTCAACTCCCGCGACAGTTGTCCTCCGGTCAGCGAATCCACCACGCCCAGCTTCAATTCCCGTTCCGACAGCAACCCGCCCACGACTTCGGCCACGGTTTCTTTGTCTACGCCGTAGACCGCAACGCCCAGCCGGTCCCGGAGTTCGGCTTCCATAACGGCAATCAGCGCTTCGGCGTCCGTCTCCGAATCGGCCCTGGCAGTAATGCGAACGTCCGTCTGTCCCGCGTGAGCGGCCAGGCCAACCGTCGGATTCGACGAGGTCATCAGGTCGCCGATGCCCCTGTCGATATTGCTTTCGCCGACCGCGCATGTCCGAAGTACCCGCACCCGGATGACTTTCACCCCGCCCATCCGCTCGACGAGCAGCGGCACGACGGTATGCTTCATCATGTGCGCCAGCTCCCGGGGCACTCCGGGCAGGCAGACGATGAATCCCCGTTTTTCGGTGTCCTCACTGAGAAAACACGGCGCGGTCCCGACGGGGTTCTCCAGCGGCAGCGCTCCCTCCGGCAGGTACGCCTGCCTTCTGTTGTTTGCCGCCATCTTTCGTCCGAAGTTGCGGAAGCGCGCGGCAATCTGTCGTTCCAGTTCGTCGCTGTATACTAACTTTCGACCCGTCGCGCGCGCAATCGCCTGCCGGGTCACGTCGTCCACGGTGGGACCGATGCCCCCTGAGGTGATCACCGCATCGGAACGATCCAGCGCGAGATTGAGTACCTCTGCGATGCGTTCCTCGTTGTCTCCCACGGTGGTCTTGAAATAGAGGTCTATCCCGATGTCCCGGAGCGCAACCGCCAGCAGATTCGCGTTGGTGTCGACGATTTCCCCCAACAGAAGCTCGGTTCCGATCATCACGATTTCCGCGCGCACAACCCCCCCTTGCGTGTCTCATTTCTTACCGCGAAAAACCGGTGCGGCGGCGGGTTCGATCGCCACGTTCACGCACGCGGGAAGCCCGGACGCCACCGCGTCGTTCAGCGCGACCGGAAGATCCCCCGCGCGGTTCACACAGGCGCCGTATCCGCCCAGCGCCTCCGCCACCCGGTCGTATCTCGTATCCAGCAGATCGCACCCGATGGTACGATCCGGACCGTAGGTCTCGACCTGCAGAACGTGCTCGGCATTCCACCTTGCGTCGTTTCCAACGATTACGACCACCGGCAGTCCGTAGCGCAGCGCCGTATCCAGTTCCATCGCATGGTAGCCAAACGTCCCGTCCCCCAGCAAAACGAACACGGCCCGGTCCGGATAGGCCAGCTTCGCCGCCAGACCCATCGGCAACGCGCTCCCGATTGAGCCGGAGGGTCCGTTGATCAACCTGATCTCCGCCGCGAGACCCGCCTGCGCCCATTGCCCGAACTCCCCTCCATCGCTCACGAAAATCGCCCCGTCGTCCAGGAACGGCTGCACCGCATCGCACACGCCCAGCGGATGCGTGGGACTGGCCGCCGGACGCAACAGGCCGTCCCAGTCCGCCGGCGTGGCGACACGCAGACTGTCCACGTCCGACCGCCACGACCCGGAATTCCAGGACCGTTCGGGCGCCATTCCCGCAAGCCGCCGGGTGGCTTCCCACGGGTCCGCACGCAGCCGCAACGCCGCACCGTCCCTCAATTCGTTCCGGTCCGCGTCAATCTGGATGAACCTTCGCGCTTCGGAAAAAAACGGGGGCTGGCCGAAGCGCAGCGAAAAATCGAGCTTCTTGCCGAGTAGAAGCACAACGTCGGCGCCCGCCAGGCAGGTGACCGCCCGGCGCAGCGCCGGATCGTTCACGCCGCGTGGGCTTTCCATTGGCAGCGCCGGAATCCCCGTTTCGGCCGCAAGCGCTTCCACAGCCGCCCAGCGCTGGCCCCTACCCATCGCGGGTCCGGCCAGAATCAGCGGCCGGTCCGCCTCGTTCAACAGAGCCAGCACGGCGTCCAGGTCTCCGTCCTCCGCCAACGCCGCACGTCTTGAACCGGTTACAGGAACCTGCCGCGCGGATGCCTCCAGCACGTCCGAAGGCAGGCTCATATGCACCGGACCGGGCCGGCCGGACACAGCCAGTTCCAGCGCCCTGGACAGGTCGCCTTCCAGATTCTCGCTTCTCTCCACACGCCAGGATGCCTTCGCCACGGGTCGTGCGGCTGCCGCCTGATCGATTTCCTGGAACGCGCCCCGCCCGATTTGCTTCTCCGGACAGTGACCGCTCAGCATCAACAGCGGCGACTCCGCCATCAACGCCACGTAGAGCGCCGTCAGCCCGTTGCAGTGACCGGGCCCCGCCGTCAGCAGCGCGACGCCCGGTTCCTCCGTCAACCTGCCCCAGCCATCGGCCATATGTACGGCCGCGGCCTCGTGGCGGGTGTGGATCAGTTCGATTTCCCGTCCGATGGCGGCATCGTAAACCGAAAGGATCTGATTGCCCGAAAGCGAAAACAGATGCTTTACACCGGCCGAGATCAGACCTTCGACCAGCACTTCCGCACCTGTGTGTGACATGGGATGCTTCCTTCCTGTATCTTCAATATTGGCGTGCGGAGCGTACGATCTACTTCGGAAACGCCCTGTCGATCCTACTGTCCTGTCCCAAAAATTCCTCACCATTCGACCGCCGATTCATCCTGTCTCGCTACGTTCCCCTCGCTCGCCGACCATACGCAGGTCGGTGGCGCCTTGCGAGCCAGGCGACTCGACGGTCGAATTTTGGCAACTTATTTCCGGGACAGAACATTACCCCTCACCAGCGCTTTCATCTCGCTCGCCCTGCGGAATGTTTCCGTGACTTCCTCTTCCAGGTCCTCCGGCTGGTAGACTTTCCCCTTGCGAACGGTCAACACCGGCGTAATCATCCGCGAACCCACGTCCAGGTTGTCGCGGACGTCCCTGAACTCGAATGCGCCGTCCCGCACCTCGAACGCCGCCAGGTCCGCCACGGTACCGACCTTCAAAGTTCCCAGTTCATCCTCCCGTCCAATCGCCGCGGCAGGCGCCGCAGTTGTCTGGTATATGACCTCCGGCAACTCCATTCCCAGGTTCAGCATCTTCGAGGCCGTTTCGGGCAGACTGTAAACCGGATCGTTCAGGCAAAGCACGTGCAGGTCCGTGCTGATCACGTCTGAAGGAAAACCCTGCGCCAGCGCCTTTCTGGCAACTTCGAACAGGAAACTTCCCCCACCGTGGCCGAGGTCGAACAGGACCCCCCGTTCCCTCGCCGCCCAGACCTCCGGTATAACCCGTCCCTCCGTGCCCAGGATCGTATCGCCGCCGCCGTGATAGCAGTGCGTGACGATATCGCCGGGTCGAACCTCGCCCAGCACGTCCGGCAGAGGAACGCCGGCTCCGGCGTGCACCATCACCCTTGAACCGGATAGCTCCGCAGCCTCTACCGCAAGTCTCAACGGCGCCACCCCGTTTTCCCCCACCTGATGGCTTCCCTCGCGCACCTTCACGCCCACGCAGAGTTCCGGCCATCGGCCGATGATATACGCCGTACGTTCCGGGTCCGCGTACCTCAAGTCCAGCATCTCACCCACGGGTCCGCAGGTCAACCCGATTCCGCTGATGTGTACAAATGTAAGTACCTGCGTCCGAGCCGGGGCCGCAACGTAATCGTGGAACCCCATGAAATTCGCCCATCCCGGGCTGCCCGCGTCCACGACCGTTGTCACCCCGGTCGCCAGGCAGAGCGCATCCCCCTGAATGCCCCAGGTGGTCGCCCCTGCATAGATGTGGGTGTGTATATCGACCCAGCCCGGCGTCAGAATCCTTCCTCCCAGATCCACCGTTTCTTTGGCTGGCTCCGCGATTTCCTTATCCACGGCGGCGATCTTTTCACCTTGCACCGCGACGTCGTACGCCCCGTTCAATCCCTGGGCGCCGTCGATCACGGTGGCGCCTTTCAACAGCAGGTCATACGTCATACCCCTGATTCTCCGCTTCCGCCTCGACGTTCCCGCCCGGCAGCGCCCAGGCCTCGCAGTCCCGCCTCTTGATCAGCAACACCTTCCCTGCGGAAATGACAACCGCCGCTGCCCCAAACGTCGGCATTCGGTCTCCCTGCATCGCTGCGCTCAGCCGCAACCGGATCGACAGACCGCTAATGATAATGCGGATGTTCCATCACGGCCCGTTCCGCCTCCGTCATGTCCATGATGTAGTCGGGGTACGACACCATATGCGCGCCCACCCCGTAAGCCTGAAATCCCGGGCTGAACTTGTACAGCAGCGCCCGCCGCTGATGGTCGGCCGTCCACGGCAACGTTCCGTGGGTCAACGTCTCCGTAAAAATCACCACGTCTCCGGCGCGGCCATTGACCTCCACCACGTGTTCCTGGTATTTCTCACCCCGCGTCATCTCCCGCGGGCACGCCAGATTCGCCTTGTGGCTTCCCGGCAACACGGCCACGCCTCCGTCGCCCGGCCCCTCGTCCGCCAACAGGTATTCCACGACCGTCAGCCCGGTGTAGATGCGCCCGCTCTTGAAGAAATATGCCTCTGAAAGGTCCGGACGTTCCACGCCGCCCCCGTGCAGCGTGCCCCCTTCGCAGCCCTTGTCCATGGCAATCAGACCGGGGCCGTGATCCAGCCGATATCCTTTGCCCAGGATCACGTGCAGACAGGGCATCACACGGGGATGCACGAGCATTGCCCTGAAGGGTTCGCACCACGGACGCTCCCACGCCAGCATTCCGCCCAGGTCCTTCCTGTTCGACGTGCCCCCAAGCGCCGGCGCGCCTATCGTGAGCGACCCCTCCCTCTCCCTGAGCTGATCGTCATGGCGATCGATCGCCTCGTTGCAGCGGGCGACTTCCTCCGGCGTCAGGACGTCCCTGAGCACCAGGTACCCGTTCAGATCGAACAGATATTTCTCATCGTCTGTCATCTCGTTCCTCCTTGTCCTCTGTTAAACAAAAAGCTCCCCGACTTACATGGATAAACAGGATGGGCAGGATATAAGCCGGCCAGAATTACGGGATAGACTGGATTCAGCAGGATTGGAAACCAGGAGCGAACACGATTATTTATACATTTGAATCGAAAACATCCCATAGCCGTGCCGCTCATAGAATCGATACGTGCGAATCCAATCGATGTTATTCGAACCAACCATGGATCGGTTGATTCCTTCCGATTCCGATCTGGATAGCAACGCCTCCATGAGACTGTCTCCAACTCCCTTCTCGCGGTGGTCAATATGGACAAAGACCTCATGAACGTCCAAATACCGCTCGCCATCGGGTTCGAATATCGCGTTTTTCCCGATTTTCACAACTCCGGCAGCGTACGCAATCACAACGCCACTGTGTTCGCAAACGAAAAAATAGCCGCCGTCAAGCCAGGTCTGGACGTGCTTGTCTCCCTCCATCAACGCGACATAGCCGACTGTACAGCCTTCATCAGCCCAAAGTTTCGACAAATCCACGACCGCACGTACGTCGCCTGTTCTTGCCAGCCTGACTTTATAACCTGGATCGTCTGGCACCTTCCTCTTATCTCCAAATCCAACCCACCTGAACCCGTACATCTGCCGACCGTTTTTCAAACGCCTTACCGGGTTACGACGTTCTGGCGATAGTCGCCGTGGGCAATCAGCTCGGGCGCGTACGCGAACAGCGCCGGGTTGCCTCCCGTATGCACGTATACCACGGTCGATCCCGACGGAATTTCCCCCGTCCGGATCCGGTCGATCACCCCGGACATCGCCTTGCCCGTGTAAACCGGATCCAGCAGAATCCCCTCCGTCCGCGCCAGCAGGTGCAATGCGTCCAGCCCGGCTTCGGTCACAATCCCGTAGTTCTCGCCCACGTACGCGTCCGTATTCTCCATTTCACCGGCAGTCATCTGAATATCCAGTTCCATCAGCGCCGCGGTTTCGTTGGCAACTTCCGCAATTTGCGCGTTTCGCCTCGCGTTGTCTCCCCTGCTCGGCGAGAATCCCTGTGTGCGAACCGGCAGCCCCAGCGCCTTCACTCCCAATGCCAGACCCGCGTGCGTACCGTGTCCGGATGCCGTGCAGATGAAATCAGTCTGCGCGTCCATCGCCTCGAGTTGCCTGACAATCTCCAGCATGCAGCCGACGTACGCCACCGTTCCCAATACCACGGCCCGTCGCCCGATGATATAGGGTTTCTCTCCCTGCGCCCGCAGTTCCTCCGCCGCCCGGTTCTTCACCTCTTCCTGGTTCACGCCTTCCGCAACCAACCTGACGTCAGCGCCGAAGACATTGTCCAGAAGCTGATTTCCCTGAATGCCCATCAGGCTTCGATGGTCGTGGCGGTTCACCAGCACGCATTTCATGCCCAGCTTCGCCGCAGCGGCAGCCGCCTGCCGCGCATGGTTCGACTGCGACGCCGCACCCGTGATCAACGCCGTGGCCCCTTCCGCCTGCGCGTCGCCCAGGGCAAGATCGAACTTGCGCGTCTTGTTTCCACCAAATGCGAGACCGGTCAGATCATCCCGCTTTACCAGTACCCTCACCTTCCCGCCCAGCGCTTCGGAGAAACGTGGACAATCGTGCAGGGGCGTGGGCAGTTCCGCCAGTCCCGTTCTTGGAAAGCCGTCGATAACCGCCTGCAAATCCTGAGCGATTACGGCCATGCATTCCTCCATCTCGACTCTGGGTTCAGGTGTTGTGGATCGACTCGGACAGCCTCTCGTTCCGCATTGCGGCGGCGACGTGCCCGGCAATGCTGCCATGATGGCACAGTTTCCCTCGGATGTCAAAGAAAAAGGGTCTGTGCGCCCGCGTTCAATTTCATTGTGTCCGCCCGGGTCGATTCCTATATTCCGCAGGTCCCGAAGTCCGCCGATCCGTTGAAGTTGAGGAGGGTTTGATGAAACCATACAACGATAGCGTCATCGCGAAAAATGCCCGGGCCTTCGACGAAGAAACCACGCGAAGGATCGTGGAACAGTTCAGCCGCGACGGCTATTATTTCATGGAAAACGTGCTCGATGTCGAGGAGGTCGACGCGCTCAGGGACGGCATGGTACGCAAATGGAACGACCCCCGGATCCAGGCCGACCAAGCCGGCGACCACATCCGCGGCATCAGCATGATGCGCATGTACGAATACGACCGCAATTTCCTTGACCTCATCGAGCGGGAGCCCCTTGTCAGCCTGGCGGAGGCCATCCTCGGCGAGGACTGCCATATGATGTCGCAGAACGCCCTGCGTTACGAACCCGGCCAGGGCGGCGGCTGGCACCTGGATGACAGAATCCACTTTCCGTTGCCTGACGGTGTCCCGCGCCACAGTCCGGACATCCCCATCCCCTGCTTCGTGATCAACGTGATGATCCCCCTGAGCAGGGCCGATTCCGTGGAATACGGCGTCACCCAGGTCATTCCCGGAAGCCACTTTGCGGGCCGGAATCCGAACGACCGTGAGAATCCGACGTTTGAAGGCCGGGGGCCCGTATCCCTGGTCGCGAATCCGGGCGACGTCTACATGTTCCACAACCAGGTCTGGCATTGCGGTTCGCGGAACAACTCCAACCAGGTGCGATACGTCGGCTCGGTGGTCTACAGCCAGCGGTTCATCGCCCAACGCCTCTATCCGTTCATCGACTACCGCATGCCCGATTACGTCTGGGAAAAAGCCAGCCCCCGCCTTCAGCGGCTCCTGGGGCGGCACGAGAAAGGGGCGTACGGATAGCCGAAAAGCGGGGAGACGGGAGACGGGAGAGGGTAGAGATTACCAGCCTTGTATGGTTTCCTTTCGTGCCGAAGGCAAGGTGAGAAAACAAGCCGGGCAAGGATTTCTTCTCCCGTCTCACCTCTACCGTCTCCCCGCTTTTCTTCTACCGTCTACCCTCCTTTTGGAGACACAAGGGGCAAGCCATCGATGAGCGATCGGCAGAAAACGAAAAGAAACAACCCCATGAATACGATGACGCATAGAGGATACGCGGCACGAATCGACTATAGCGATGAAGACGGCTGCTTCGTTGGTCGTATTGCGGGGATCAATGACGTGGTGGGTTTTCACGGCGAGTCGGTCGAAGAACTGCGTGATGCTTTTGTAGAATCGGTGGATGACTATCTCGAAACCTGTGAAAAGCTGAACAGACCCCCTCAGAGCCCATATTCCGGAAATCTGATGTTGCGGATTCCACCACAGGTTCACGCGGCTATTGCCATGGCGGCGGAAGTCAGCGGGAAGAGCATCAACCAGTGGGCGTCCGATACACTCGCCGGTGTTCTGGATACGGATGCACGATAATGAGGTGAGTGACAACATCTAATCTGGTTCAATGAAAGCTTTGTCTGTGAGAAAATAAAGGAGTCAGCCCCCGCCTCCAGCGGCTCCTGGGACGGCACGAAAAGGGGGCGTACGGCTGAGCGCGACAGAAATCGTCTTCGTTCTTGCCATAGTTTCCAATTGTCGGTATAATTTCACGTGCCACCGGGAATGCGACTGGCGGGGTTTGATCCGATCCCTTCCTTCTGTCTGCACGGTGCGCAATATTCGCAATCGACTCAAGGTATCACGTACGACGGTGAAAAGGAATCTGCCATGGCGCGAAAACCACAAACATCCAATTGCAAGAGAGTGCATGTCATCTCAAGAAGAGATCGCTGGGTAGTCAAGAAGGAAGGGAATTCCAGAGTGTCAAGAATCTACGACACCAAATCTGCTGCCGAAAAGGGCGCCAGCGAAATATCGAATGGCAGTGACGTTGTCATCCATAGACGTGATGGAACCGTACAAAAATGGATAAAGGCTAAGTGAACAGCCGGGGGGATTTCCATTCCAACATCTTCATCAACTGTCCCTTTGATGATGATTACACGCAGCTACTTAGACCTCTCCTGTTCAGTGCTGTTCGTGTCGGCCTGACAGTGAGAATTGCATCGGAGACTTTTGACTCCGGAGTTGCGAGGATACATCGAATATGTGATTTGGTACGTGAATCCAAATACAGTTTGCATGATTTGTCAAGGATGCGAGCGTCATTCGAGGGCGAAATCCACAGGATGAATATGCCCTTCGAACTGGGTCTCGATATCGGTTGCCGGGTTTTCTCTCGCGGCTTAATGAGTCAGAAGCGATGTTTGATATTGGAGACCGAACAGCACGAATACCAAAAGGCACTGTCTGATCTCTCGAACTCAGACATTAAACGCCACCGTGATGAGCCTGAAGAACTGGTCCGGCAAGTACGCAACTGGTTTGTTGAGGTTGGCATAAATGGGGTTCCGAGCGGTTCCGTGATTTGGGAACAATTCAACGAGTTTATGGCCAACTTCTATCGTGAGAGGGAGGCCGAGGGCTTCAGGGACAAAGATCTGGAGATGATGCCTGTTCCTGAATATGTCGGATACATAAGGGACTGGTTGGGATGACTTAATTTCAAACCAGAAGTTGCTGTTTCAACCTCATGTGAATTTCGCACGAGGTTTTCGTTTATTCAGGTAGAGCCATCGGTGCCTGCATTGGTGAGACAGCGGTCTCCGCAGATTGGCGAGCAATCGAGAGAGCGAAAGCGTGGAAAGAGTCAACGCCGGCTACCGGCCTGAGCAGAAGTCTATCCAACCAATATCTACATTTGGAGTTTTGTTTCCAGATAACTGCGCACTCGCGAAAGGACCTGAAGAAATGACCGACTTGCTTCAGCAGGCATTTTCGGAAATCCAGAAGCTGCCGCCAGACAGACAGGATGCCATTGCCGCACGTATTCTGGCCGACCTGAAGGATGATCAACTTTGGACGGCAGGTTTTAATGCCACAACCGATGAGCAGTGGGACCGTTTGGCCGATGCAGTTAAAATAGAGATTGCCGCGAGCGAACCGATTGCATTTGATGATGTTTTCCCGACGGCGCAGACCTCTCCCGCCAGCCCTCTCTCCTGAAGGAAAGGGGTAGAAAAACCACAAAAACGGGCTCCTCGAAGAGGGACGCGTTTATGAACCAGGAATCAAATGGCGACTGTTTCGGTCGTCCGTTTTCCCGAGTCGACGCCCAAACAACGAAAGGAATCCCATGACGAAATCCGATCCATTTGAACAGGGCCTGGCAGCCGGTGAGGCGGCGGCTTCCGTCTCAGGAGGCGCGTCAGCGTCATCGTCGAACGGCGGGCGCATGTACGTGCGCACACAGAGTTTCGGTTCCTCCGATGCGGAGTTGCGCTTTCTGCAGCGGTGCGGCGTACGCCACAAGGCCGTTGTCTTTCCCTTCCATCCCGGTCGCGGATGGGACCTCGACGAACTGGCGCAGGTACGGGAACACCACGAGTCCTTCGGGATCACACTGGATATGAGTTCCCTGCCCATATACGAGCGTTTTCCCAACATCATCTACCATGGCAAGAGCCCGGAGCGCGACCGGGAGATCGACATCGTATGCGAGATGATCCGGACCGCTTCGCGCGCCGGCATCGATTCCCTGCGCTACAATACCTGCGTACTGCCCATCGACCGGACCGAACCGGAAGAAGGCCGCGGAGGCTTCTTCCACACCGCGTTCCGCCTCGAGAAGATCCCGGCGGAAGACCAGGCCAGGCTGACCGAAGCCGGACGCGTCACAACGGAAATGCGCTGGGAACGCATCGAATATCTCCTGGAACGCATGATTCCGGTGGCGGAAGAATTCAAGGTCCGAATGGGCAATTCCCAGGAGGACCCCGCCACACCCCCCGGCTACATGGGCGTTGACAAGGTCCTCAATGACTTTGAGGGCATGAAGCGTTTCATCGAGATTCAGCGCAGCCCGTATCACGGCTGGAACTTCTGCGTGGGCTCCGTCGCCGAAGGGCTCGAAGATCCGGCAAGTGAAATCTATCCGATCATCGAATATTTCGGCAGCCGGGACACGATCTTCCTGGTCCACTATCGCAACATCATCGGGGGACAGTACAGCTTCCGCGAGTCTCTGCCCGATGAAGGAGACATGGACTTCTATCGAGCGATAAAAGCCCTCAAGGACACGGGTTACCGTTACGGCATCGATCCG
>CAZKDZ010000185.1:0-5466 GCA_964551635.1 uncultured bacterium
CCGGGACGGCGTTCTCCAGGAAGGATGGGCGCGAGTGCAAAACGTGCGGCGGTACTCGTCCGCGCTTTGGCGAGCTCACGCCCGAGGTCGCGGGATGGCAGGAGGGTTCCGGGTAACTGGATTTCCCATGTATCTACGAATTTCGAATGCCGGCGGACGTACACCGAAAGGTCGGGCGCGCCTGACGCGGGCGCCATCGCCGTGATCCGCAGCCCTTCCTCGCGAAGAATCCGCAGACGCTCACGCTGGAAGGAGTCTTCAAGATCGGCGACAGGGAGTCGAACGGCGGTTGCCCCCAGTTCTATGCCGGCAAGCAGCGGATAGTCGTTACGGACGCGCTGCCGTAAGACGCTCGGGAACGCGATTGGAATCTCCGTGCGGGTCGCGAGAGGATGCAGCAGGGTCAACCCCAGCGGAGAAGAGGGCAAACCCGCGGAAATCCGGGTAAGCAGGCGTTTCGGCGCGCCGTGGGTCTCCTCCTCCAACACGACCGCGCCTCCAGTCCGGATCACGTGTACGTCGGTACGATCCGGAAAAACGCGGAACAGATTGAAGCCGAGTTTGGGCGCGTCGTCCCTGCCCTGTTCAGGCTGGGACGGTCCCGTAAACAGGTGGCTGAAGCCGGGACGGACGAAGGAGGTCGACGGGATGTTGTAAATTCGAGTCGATCCTGACGTATTGAGGAACGCAAAGTGGACGTGCGCGGCACAGACGGCCTGCACCCCGTGCGTGCGGACCAGGTCGAGTATCCATGACCGGTCGGGCTGACCGATATTATCGTAGTTGCCAACGTGGGGTTCATCCGGGTGTTCCAGAAACAGCGGCAGGTGGAGAAACAGGAAAACGCGTTTCCGACCATGGAGTTCCAGGTCCCGCTCGAGCCAGTCCCGCTGAGATACGGATTCCGGCAGACCGGTGTTGAGAATTTGGGAATTGATCACGATGAAGTGACAGTCCCGGTGGTCGAAGCTGTACCACGAAGGCCCGAAACCGGACCGGTACCGCTCAAGGGACTCTACCGTGACGGGCCGGGTGGGCATGGTGGGATCGGGTTTGTCGCCCACGTCGTGGTTGCCGGCAACGTGAAAGACTTGCACGCCCATCCCCGCCAATTGCGTCTTCGCCCTGTGCAATGCCTCCGCATGTCTCCTGGTTTCAGGGGTTTCCTGGACCACGTCGCCCATATGCACGATGAAGTCCGGATGCAGAGACGCCGCAAGCCTGAGGGCTGCATCCGCCCGGGCAGTCTGCTTCCGGCGGGACTCGAATTCAAGCGCCCGGTCGCCGGGATCGAGCATGTAGTGGGTATCGCCCAGCACCACGAATTCGAACTCCGCGGGCGCCATAAGGGATCGATCGATCATGACTCCCCTTCCTCGCCCTCAGTTTCGGCAGACTCGAGCAATCCCCACTCTTCGATGCGTTCTTCGATCCTGGCCTGGATTCGCCTGCGTTCAGCGGAGACGTACTCAAGGTGCTCCCAGTCCGACGCGCGGTCGTCCATTGCAAGTTGCCCGTCAACGCGTTCGAGTTCCGCCTCGAGGTCCTGGATCTCTTTTTCGACGGCCTCCAGGCGACGCCGGCGTCTGTCCTCCGCCCTGCGGTCGGCACGCGTCTGTTCGTACGCGGCCTTCCGGGAGGTGTTCCTGTTCGAGCGCACCGCGGGCGGATCCGTCCGCGTTTGCCGCCGGCGCTGCCATGCGTCGTAGTTGCCCTCCACGAGTTCCCACGTTCCATTCCCGAGTACGAGCAGCCGGTCCACCAGCAGGTTCAGAAAATAGCGGTCGTGAGAGACGGCGATAAGGGTGCCCTCGTAGGTCTTAAGGGCATCCTCCAAAACGTCCCTGGAAGGAATATCCAGGTGATTTGTGGGTTCGTCCAGAACCAGCAGATTGGTTTCGGACCTCATGAGCCTGGCCAGTGCGACCCTGCTCTTCTCTCCGCCGCTGAGGCTGCCGATCCTGCGCTCGACGTCGTCGCCCGAGAAGAGAAAGGCGCCCAGCACGCTGCGGATTTCCCCCGCCTGCGCGTCCGGTGTGACCGCCCAGATTTCCTCCTGTAATGAACGGCCGGGATCGAGTTCGTCGCGATGCTGGTCGTAATACCCCACCTGGATTTTCGAACCGTTCCTGACGGTCCCGCTGTCCGGCGCGACGCGGCCGGCGAGCAGCTTCAGGAGTGTGGTTTTGCCCGAACCATTGGGGCCGACGATGCCAAGGCGGTCGCCCCGGCGGACAAGCAGGTCCAGATTCCGGAAGAGTACCGTGTCTCCGTACGCCTTCGACGTCCCCTCGAGTTCCACGACCCGGTTGCCGCCCCTCTCGCCAACCGTGAAACTCAACCGAAACTCCTTCTCTCGCCCCGGACGTTCGAATCTGTCGAGTTTTTCGAGGGCCTTTCTCCGGCTCTGGGCCTGCCTGGTCTTCTGGCCCGCGATATTGCGCCTTATATAGTCTTCGGTCCTCCGGATATACTCCTGTTGGCGCTCATAGATCCTGTGACGCTTTGCCAGGCGCTCCTGTCGTTCGGCAAAGTAGAAGCTGTAATTTCCCGCGTACCCGGCCAGGTCACCGCTCTCGAGCTCGACGATCCGGGTGATGGTGCGGTCCAGAAAATACCTGTCGTGGGAGACGACCACACAGGCGCCGTCGAATGCGGGCAGGAATCCTTCCAGCCATTCGATGGCCTCGAGGTCCAGGTGATTGGTGGGTTCGTCCAGCAGAAGCAGGTCCGGTTCCCGTACCAGCAGACGCGCAAGGGCGAGGCGGTTCTTCTGTCCCCCGCTGAGCAGCGAAACCGGGGTCTCGAAATCCGACCGGCCGAAACCCAGCCCTTGCAGGATGGCCTTTGCACGGGCTTCGACCTCGTAACCGCGGCGGGCTTCATAGCTGCTCTGGAGGCGTCCATATTCTTCCAGGAGGCCCGGTTGGTCCTGGGTTTCGGCCAACCGGTCTTCCAGGTCGCCCATCCGTCGCTGCAGGTCCAGCAGATCGGAAAACGCGTCGAGTACGGCGGCCAGAACGACGGAACCTTCCTCCAGTTCCGGGTCCTGCGCGAGGTATCCCACGTTCAGATTCCGTCGCGTGTGAATCCGTCCCCGGTCCGGTTGCAGGCGCCCGGTCATAAGGTGGAAGAGCGTCGTCTTGCCGCAGCCATTTCGCCCGACCAGACCGACGCGGGCGCCCGCTTCGATCTTCCAGGTCAGACCGCTCAGTACGGTGTTGGCCCCGTACCCCTTGTGGACGTTTTCGAGTTGAATCAGCGGCATTTCTTTTTACTCAAAGGGTTCGTGGTTCCGGATGGGTAAAGGAAACTGCCTCGTTATGCCGGAGGTATCGCATTCCCGAGGCGATACGTACGGACACGGGCACTGCTGAAGACAGGCTCTGTAGTGGAGACGAAGGAACTGGGCGGGCGGGAGACGAGGCGCGGATTGGGGATAGTACACTGGGAATGACGTTCAGGCGACTTCAGACCTCTGTTCGATGATCTCAACCTGGTCTTCCGGACTGTAAAAGTACGCACCCGGGCGCCAGTCTCCGCCCAGGTCTCCCAGGAGACGGCGTTGTCTGGGTGTGCATTTCGCCAGAACTTCCGGGGCATGCCCGTTAAAGTCAAAGGTCCGGAAACATTGCTGGCTGTAACAGTAGATGAGGGTCTTCCTGGACCTTTTCGAGAGGTTCGGGGACACGCCGTGCCAGAGTGCATGGGAGAAGACGGCCGCGTCTCCGGCTTCCGCGCAAAGTTGCACGGCGCCCGGCGTCTGCGCCGTAATGGGCGTGTCGCCGTCCGGATAGGGTCGCAGGTGGCTGCCCGGGAAAATGGTGAAGTTGCCGCGGTCGGGCTTGCTGACGTCACTGAGAAAGTACTGTATTTTGATCTGAAGCGGCCAGCTCGTTTCGGTCACGCGAATGTGCCGCAGGGCCTGGCCTCCGTCCGTATGGATAAATCCCTTATACCCCGGATTGGGTGGTCGCACAACGGCTTCGGCCATGCTCAGCTGGATATACGGTCCCATCAGTTCAAGAACGACGTCAAACACGGCGGGATGGTCCATCAGATGGATAAAGGCGTCGCTGTCCGGCAGGATGTTTCGTCGGTCCAGCCCCGATTTGGGGTCTGCGTCAGCCTTGTTGAGGACAAATCGCCTGTGCAGACGGTCCACCTCACGCCTCAGCTCTCCGGACTCCTCGTCGGAGAGGACTCCTTTGAGCAGGATATATCCGTCAATGGCCCACTGTTGTTTCTGCTCCCCGGTCAATTTCCCGGACTCCATCACAATATCTCCCGAGGTTGAAGAGGCCCTCGTTCTATGTGTTGAACGAAGCGGCACGTTCCCGTTCCAGCTCGGCGCGAAGCGATTCGGCGGCGCGCCGGGCTGCGTCGGCGAAGTCCCGGCCGGAGGAGGCGTACAGTACGGTCCTGGACGCGTTGACAAGCAGCCCCTCGCCGTTCGCGTCCGAACCGTAGCGGATTACATCGGCGGGATCGCCCATCTGCGCGCCCACGCCGGGGACCAGGAAAGGAAGTCCCGGCGCGATTCTCCTGACCGTGGCGAGTTCACGTGCGTGAGTTGCGCCGACCACCAGGCCGCACGGACCCGTATCCGACCATTCAACTGCTCTCCTGGCAACATGTTGATAGAGTGGACCTTCCTGCGTGGATAGCCGCTGGAAGTCCGCCGAGCCCGGGTTGGACGTGAGACAGAGCAGGAATGCGCATCCGTCCGGGTATTCCAGAAATGGGGCCACAGCGTCCGTTCCCATAAGCGGATTCACGGTGACCGCGTCCGCGCCCAGCACATCGTACGCCATCAGCGCGTAACGGCGTGCGCTGTTGCCGATGTCGTTGGCCTTGAAGTCGAGCACAACGGGTGTGTCATCCGGAATGGCACTGAGAACGCCCTCGAGACACTGCCACCCGGCCGCACCCAGCGCGCCGAAAAACGCGAAGTTGGGTTTGTATGCGCAGACAAGGTCGCACGTGGCGGAAATGACGTCCTTGAGAAAGGATGAAACCGGATCGCCGGTCCCTCTGAGGTGGACGGGCACCCGCTCCGGATCGGGATCCAGGCCCACGCAGACAAGGCTGTTCCGGGCGATTGCGGCGCTGCGATATTTCTCGACAAAACTCAACCGTCGCTCCTGGACGGGAAACTTGGAAGTTGTGATAAAATTTACGGTGTGTTCCCGAGTATGAGCGAAAGCGCGTCGGTCAAGGCGGGCGAATTCGCCCATATTTTCGTATATGGGCGGGTTCGACCAACGCCGACCGGCGCGCTTGCAGCGGCGCGAAGACCGCCGGGAAGTTTAACACAGCTTCCAAACAAGCAAGCGGGCCTGTAAGCCGAGTTCTGTCGTCCGGCGCATAACGCGCAGGACGGATGGCCATTTATCTGGGGCGACGGTTGCCCGGCGCCTCTACGCAGCCTACCCGAGCGTTATAACGAGACGGGCCGCCTCTCCG
>CAZKDZ010000186.1:0-2810 GCA_964551635.1 uncultured bacterium
TCTGTCTGTCTGTACTGCGGACGCAGGCAGGCGACTCCCCCTCAAGGGGGGAGTGATTGAACCGTCAAACGTGCTCGCTTGTTCATTGCCACCAATTTGGTTGCCGCTGAGAATTGCGAAGCCGCGTTAGAGTAGGTGGCATAGCTGAAAAGGGGTCTCCAAACCCGCCGCGCCCTCACACCCGTTACGCCGCGCGGAACTCCACGACCAGTTCGCGGCCAAGCGATCGCAGGGCCTTGTGAATGCGGTTGGCCGCCGTATGGTGTCGTGGATCAAGCATACGGCGCACGACTTTCTCGTCGACGCCGAGGCGTCGAGCAACGGCGAGGCGGGAAAGGCCGCTGTCCCGGAACGCGAGGGCAAACGCCGCCTTCGCAGCCATATCGGGTGGAACTGTAACGTAATGCTCACCGGCTCGCCGGCGACTTGGCGCCGGGATGGGTTCGCCATCGTCAATGCGTCCGGCGACGGCTTCCTCGAGCGCGTCGCGGGCTTCCACCAGGGCCGCTGACTCGTCGGCGCCGGAGGTGAGACATTCCGGAAAGTCCCGAAATGAGACGGTGATCTCGCCTGAGCTGTCTGACTGAAGCCGGGCGGGATAGCGAAACTGCATTGCGGGTTTCTTATCCATTTCCAGTTTCGTTCCTGGATGCAGGGTCAGATTTGAAATCTGCCCCTATTGTAAAGCGTCGGATTCGACAAGACCCCGGCGGAATGATTCCGTCGGGGTCTTGTCTTCTCCATCGGACCGTCACATGAGACGGCCGAATATTGGTGCGCCCACAGGGAATCGAACCCCGAACCTTCTGATTAAGAGTCAGCTGCTCTGCCTATTGAGCTATGGGCGCATTTGACCTTTATTCGTCGCCGGAGGGAGGCGCCCACAACGGACGCCCCTACAAGCCCGGATAACACAAATTACGACAACAACTCGTCTCAATCAAACCCTACGTCCGAACGTAATCCCCACTGCGGCCACCGGTTTTTCGCAGGAGGCGGATGTTCCGGATGGTCATGTCCCTGTCCACGGCCTTGCACATGTCGTAGACGGTCAGCAGCGCCGCGCTCACGGCCGTCAACGCCTCCATCTCCACGCCGGTTCTGCCGGTCACGCGGACGCTGGCTTCCGCTTCGATACGATCCTGTTCCACCTCGAAGCTGATCTCGATGCCCGTGGGATCCACCGGATGGCAGAGCGGAATCAGTTCCCACGTCCGTTTTGCCGCCATGATTCCGGCGATCCTGGCGGTCTCCAGCACGTTGCCCTTGGGCAGCTCGCCCCCGGAAACCAGCCGCGCGGTCTCCGGCGCCATGGCGATCTCCCCGCCCGCGACCGCCTCGCGCCCGGTCACGGCTTTCTCCGTGACGTCCACCATCCTCACGGTTCCATCGCTGGCAATGTGGGTGAGATTCGTCATGTCAAATGTACGAACTATGCTTGAGCCCGCGAGTTATTCGTTCAAGTCACCGATAAGGGAATATCCATTCTGCGCTACCATTCTTCCAGCAGCACGATGTCCACTTCCGCGCCCGCATCGAGCGCCTCGACCTCGGCCTCCACCACGAAGAGGCTGTTCGCGCGCGTAAGCGAAAACAGGTCCGCCGATCCATGGTGGCCCACCCAGTCGCTCTCCCAGCATCCGTTGACCCTTCGGGACCGGGCCGGTACGAACTGCTTGCGCCCGGGCGACTGCCGGAACCCCTGCGCGAGCCTGCCCCGTACCATCGGCCGATGGATCTCGGACATTCGCTGCATCTTTCGAACGGCCGGGCGGACCAGCAGTTCCAGGCCCACCACCGCCGAGACCGGATTCCCCGGAAGCCCGAAGACAAGTTTGTTCCCGCGTGCGCCGAAGGTGAGGGGTTTGCCCGGCTTCATCCGGATTCTATCGAATTGGATCTCCACGCCGCAATCCCGCATCGCGCCCTGCACGAGGTCATAAATCCCGGCCGATACGCCACCGGAAAGCAGGACCACGTCGCACTCGTCCAGGCCGCGGGAAATAACGGCTTTCAATGCGTGCTCGTCGTCTTCAACGATGCCCAGATACCGCGTCTGCGCGCCGGACCGGAGCGCCTGCGCCATCATCGAATATCCGTTGCTGTTCCGGATCTGCCCCTCCGCGGGGCTGTTTCCGGGCTCCACGATCTCGCTGCCGGTGGCGACCACCCCCACCACGGGACGGCGATAGACCGGTACGCCGACCGTCCCCACCGCCGCCAGGATTCCGATTTCCGGGGGGCGGATCCACGTTCCGGCTTCAAGCACCACCTGATCGCGTCTCACGTCCTCCCCGAGCGGCGCGACGTTGCGTCCCGGCTCCGTGGGCGCCAGCACCCGCACGCCCTCCCCGTCCCGTTCCGAAACCGTATCTTCCACCATAACGACGGTATCCGCGCCATCGGGCATCGGCGCGCCCGTCATGATCCGGGCCGCCCGTCCGGGAGAAACCGGCTCTCGGGGAACGGACCCGGCAGGGATCTCTTCGATTACGTCGAGAACGGCGGGACTTTCGGGGCCTGCGTCAGCGACGTCCTCGCCGACCACCGCGTAGCCGTCCATTGTCGCTTTGTCGAACGGAGGCATGTCGATGTCAGACCGCACATCTTCCGCAAGCGTACAGCCCAGGGCGTCCATCAGGCCGGCGGTCGTCTTGTCGATTTGAGACGTATGCTTCAAGACGAGGTCAATCGCCTCGTCCATGGTGATCATGACCATCGCTGGTCCCCAACTAATGTGTAACAACGGACCTGGCAGCCCGTTGAAAAAGTCCATCCGGGCTGCCAGGTCCGTTGTTACACATTAGTTG
>CAZKDZ010000187.1:0-10466 GCA_964551635.1 uncultured bacterium
GGTATCCAACGGGACTACTCGTCCACAGCGAGCGGATTTACGCGACCACCCCGGAGGGCGAGGCCCTTTGTTTCGGGCTGGACGACGGTGCGCTGGTCTGGCGGTTTCAAACCGGAGACGACCTGCTGGATATGGTTCCCTATCGCCGTGGGGTGCGATCCATTCTGGCCGCTCCAATGATGCACGAGGGTTCCCTCATCGTCTGCGGGTGCGACGGGTTGCTGTACGTGCTGGATCCCGCTTCGGGCCGATGCCTGGACAGAGCTGTCTTCGGCTCCCCGATAACGGCGTCTCCGTGCGCAGTGGAGGGCGGCCTGGTTGTTGGCACCTATGACGGACGGGTCTTCTGTTTCGGGCGAGACGGGAAAGACGCCTGACGGCCGCAGAGCCCAACCGTCTACTTCCGGGGGCAGGGAATGGACAGGCGAACGTTAAATGCCGGCGCGGCCCGGCGGGTGATCACACCGCCGGTGGGCGTGTCGCTGTCGGGCTGGAACCCGCGGGCTTCCGGGGACATCAGGTCGCGTTACGTGCGGGACGACCTCTACGCAAAGGCACTCGTGCTGTCCTCCGGTGAACGCGCCTGGGCTCTGGTTGTCGTGGACCTTTCCGGCGTGGACGCTGTCGCAACGGAGGAGATCCGCCACGGCGCGGCGGTTCGGACAGGATTGGATCCCGAAACGATCATGGTCTGCGCGACGCACACGCATTCGGGACCGGCCTTCTGCCCTGTGGCCACCACGTACAGCACTGAAGATATGACCCGCCTCACGATTCGGGCCGACGGATCGGCGCCTGCCGCCATGGGCCGGGTGACGTCGGAATCGTCGTCTGCCAGCTGGGTGGGCGAGACCGACCTGGCTTGGAAGGCGTGGTTTGTCGCGCAGGCGGTGGAGGCGGTGGAGGAGGCGTACGGTGCGATGCGGCCGGCTTCGGTGGGTTTCGGGGAGGCCCGGATCGACGGCGTGGCCAGTTCCAGGCGCGTGCTCATGTCCGACGGAAGTTGGGGAGACCCGAGACGGGACCCCGTCAAGGGCGCCAGCGTGGTTACGCGCACGAGTATCGATCCGCTGGTTCGGGTGTTCGCCGTGAGAGAGCAGGGGACGGAAGCTCCGCTGGCGGTGGTGATGAATTACGGTACCCATCCATGGATATTCTGCGGGTCGGGCATCTCCGCCGAGATCGCCGGCGCGGCGTCCGATCTGGTGACGAATACGTGGAGGAGCGGCGGAGGCGAACCGCCGGTCGTTTTATATACGTCCGGCCCCGAGGGCGACGTGACGCCCATCTGGAACGTCGATATCGAGGGGGTCTGGAGGACACGACCCGGAGAGGACCCCGAGGCGAGCCTTGAGAGAAGGGAGCGCGGATTCGACCGGGAACTGGCCCGGCTGGGCAAGCGGGTGGCGGACGGGGCCGTGAAGGCCGTCCGCGGGATCGTTCACTGGGAGGGGGTTCCGGAGCTCTGGTCCCGCCGGAAGGTCGTGGCGCTTCCGCTGAAGGAAGGATACCGACACGTGGATGACGTCATTCTCGCCGACTGGCAGCGAAAGGCGCCGGAATGCCATCACCTCACGGAAGTGCAGGCGCTTGGGGCAGGCGAAGGGGTTTTTCTCGGGCTTCCCGGAGAACCTTTCGTATCCCTCGGTTCGGATATTCGGGCCAGGTCCGGTTCTCATCGGCTGCTGATCGCCGCGCTCGCGAACGAATTCGGAGCCGTCAGCTACATCGCCGAACGGGAAGCCTTCGAACAGGGGGGCTACGAGACCGCGTTCACTCCGGTGGGTCCGGGGAGCGGCGAAGCGCTGGTGGACGGCGCTGTCGCATTGTTGAGCGCGACGTGACGCCCCATCTGCAGAACGCATTCGCGATACGGGCCGGCGTCAAACCCGGATACGATACGGAGGTGTTCAGTCTGGGTCTGGGTTTGAAGGTCAAGCCCGTCGAGGGCAAGGTGGTCCGCGTGGATTTCGCTTACAGCGGCGGCAACGACTTCGAACCGCCGCTTCGTTTCAGCCTGAGCGGATCGTTCTGACGAGCAACTGACATCGTTTCACGCGGCTTCATTCCAAGCCCCAGGAAAAACCCCGGTTTTTGCCGGGGTTTTTCTTTTGTGCGTTCAATTGCGAACACCAGGGAGTCCTCGGGCGCTCGCTCGCGCGTAACGGTGCGCCCAGCGCGGCGTAAGACACCCTTGACTGATCAAGCGAGGGCGAAATAACTGTGAGCCGTGCCCGTATCTGGTACGGACGACTCAGTTTTGTGCGCCAACGCGGTCGAATTGGAAAAAAGTTAAATTTCGCCAATAAATCATCATTATGGAGTTCGAATTCAGAGTTAGTTCAACATTTTTTTGCTATCTTAGAAGTACTGAATGAATGACAGAATCTTCGACGGTCCGGTCCGTAGCAATAGCCTGAATTCTCACAAAGTAAGCAACCGGCCTCGGTTGACCTGATGATCCCGTTTTCCGGAAAGGAGAGCCAGGATAGTGAAAACGCGAACGTTACTCACTTCGGCATCCATCATTCCTGTTTTCGGCTTGCTCGTGCTTGCCGGCGTCTGTTCCAATGCGCCTCCCGCCATGGCAGCGTGTCCGCTTCCTCCAGGAGTGACGCCTCCTGACGACCCCGGCGTGACGGCGCAACAGGTGGTGGACGGCAGTTCGAGCCTGGAGGATTTCGCGCTGGCCGCGAGAGATTTCTTTCGGAGCGAATCCCGGGGACAGCCGACGCTTGAAAGGGCGGCATACATCGGATGCCTGACAAGGCAGGACGATGGAATCTGGCGTTCCGGCTCCACGTACATCGTGAGCCTGACGCCCGACGGCAGGGTATTCATCCACGCGAAGGACATGTCATTGTCGGGCAGGCTGCTCAACCCTGTGGTCTATGGAGCGATCCTTTCCGGGCTTGGCGTGTCCATGGCCGATCTGGCCAATATGGCCTCATCCGATCCCGCTACTGCGGCTCAGGCTTTCGGCGCTGTAATGGGCGTATTGATGCAGGAACCTGGCGGCGCATTCGATGCGACCACCCCTATTCCAAGTCTGTCGCCAGGCATACCGGGCGCCTCCGGCCATGCCGGCGTCTATTTCTCACTCGGTTTCAAGAGCCCGATCGTGATACTCGCCGGGTTCGATCTCAATGAATCTCACCTGGCTGAAGAAGACATCGATTACGGCGACCCCTCCGTTACCGCCAGGGACGTCGTGGATCGCGAGACCTTGAAGGCGTTCGTCACTCAGGCGATGATCTACTTTTGCGCCGCCTACGAAAGTGGTGGTATAAGCGCCATCTCGAAGGTCAGGACAGCCTTCCGGGATCCGAACGGACCCTGGAGGCATGGTTCGGTGTACCTCTACATCCTGGATCGTACCAGCAACACAATCCTGCTTCACGGCGCGTTTCCAAATCGATTCGAGCTTCAACCCCTGGTAGCGACCGTCCGGGACGTCGTGAGCGGACATCTTGTTCTGCCTCAGGTCATCGTAGCGGCTGCCAGCAGCCCGGAAGGCGGTTTTGTGGAGTATTACTTCGACGACCCCACCGACGACACCGACAGGGCCGATATCCCCAAGGTGGGATACGCACGCGAGTTCACCGGAGAAATCCAAAGGCCGGACGGAAGCGTGGTCCCGACTCACTACGTCATCGGGTCCGGCTTTTATGGGTCCGCGGCCGAAGTTGTCGCGACGGTTGCCCGTACGGAAGTGGAGGCCGCGGTGCTGGGCGAAGCGGTGGAAGGGTTGACCGTGGAGTTTTCGCGCGCCGTCGCCGGTCGCCGGTCCGAATACGCATGGAGCGCTGTCACCGATGCCGCGGGCTTGCTGTCGCTGACCATCTCCAGTGCGGATGGCGTGAGTGGTTACTATCGTGCACGCGCCGCGAACGCTGGTGGCGAGGTCGTGGGCCGGTGGAGCAGCATTCCGTTGAATGAAGGCAGCCGCCAGTCTCTGGAACTGACGCTGGGCGGCGGTACGCGTGTCGTGCGGGTGGCATCGCTGGCCACGGCGGAGCCGCTCGCTGCCGCCAAGCAGGCGTTCGCGCCAGAGGCCGTGCCGGAATCCAGCGGTCTGTCGCCCAATTCGCCCAACCCGTTCAACAGCGCGACGCTGATTACGTACCGCCTCGCAAGCGCGGGTCCTGTAAGGCTGGTGATCTACAATGTACTGGGTCAGCCCGTAAGGACGCTGGTGGATGAGTCCCTTGCGACGGGCAGTTATCAGATCAGGTGGGACGCGCGCGACGACGGAGGCGCACTGCTATCAACGGGAGTCTATATCGCACGTCTGAGTTATCCAGGCGGTGTGCAGACGCAGAGGCTGCTCTACCTCAAATAGTGTCGAGCGACCCGGTAATGCGGGTTATCCAACGATTTGTCCTTAATCTCCCATTTCGGAAAGGAGAACCGTCGTGATGAAAACCCGAACGTCACTCCATTCGGCATCCATGATTTCTATATTCGGTCTGCTCGTGCTGGCAGGCGTGCTTTCCAATGCGCGGCATGCAGCGGCGCAGGATCCTTGCCCACTCCCGCCAGGCGTGACTGCCCCGCCGGATCCCGCCGTGACGGCACGGCAGGTAGAAGACGGCAGCGCCAGCCTGGCCGATTTCGGACTGGCTACGAGAGACGCGTTCAAGAAACACAGCCAGGGAGAAGTAAAGACGAGCTTTGAACAAATCGCCTACTTCGGATGTCTCGTCCGGAGGGAGAGCGGGCCCTGGCGCTCCGGATCCACCTACATCGTGATGCTCACGCCCGACGCCAGGGTGTTGCTTCATTCGAAGGAGATGGCATTGTCGGGCGGGCTGCTCAGCCCCGTGATCTACGGTGCGATCCTTGCTTCACTGGGCGTATCCACGTCGGACCTGGCCGATCTGGCTTCCCCCGATCCCGCTGCCGCCGCCCGGGCTTTCGGCGCGGTGATGGGAATATTGTCGCAGGAACCGGACGCCGCATTCGATGCGACCGCACCGATTCCCGGACTGTCGCCTGGCATACCGGGCGCCTCCGGTCATGCCAGCGTCTATATCTCGGGCAGTACGCGTCAGCCGATCATATTGCTCACCGGATTCGATCTCCAACGCCTTCACCTGGCTCGGGAAGAGATCGATTACGGCGACCCGGCCGTCACTGCCAGGGACGTGGTGGACCGCGAAACTTTGAAGGCTTTCGTCAACGAAGCAGGACGGTACTGTCTTGGACTCCAGGGGCGGGACGATATTTCAAGAGCCAAGATCGCTCTCCGGGATCCGAACGGGCCCTGGCGACATGGTTCGGTGTACCTGTACGTCCTGGACCTCGTTTCGAACATCATCCTGATTCACGGCGCGTTTCCGGACAGATTCGAGCTTCGACCCCTGACGCCGACCGTCAAGGACGTTGTTACCGGAGAATTCGTCCTGCCGCAGGTCCTCGAAGCAGCAAGGAGTAACCCGGAGGGCGGATTCGTGGAGTATTACTTCGACGATCCCAACGACGACTCCGACAGCGCCGATATCCCCAAGGTGGGCTTCGCGCGCCAGTTCACCACCGATCTCGATATAGGCGGACGCGTTATTCCTCTCAACTTCGTTATCGGATCGGGTTTCTACGGCAGGGCGCCCGATGGCGTCGTCACGACGGGTCCGCGAACGGAAGTGGAGGCCGCGTTGCTGGGTGACGCGGTGGAGGGGCTTAACGTCGAGTTTTCGCGCGCCGTCGCCGGTCGCCGGTCCGAATACGCCTGGAGCGCCGCCACCGATGCCGCGGGGCTGTTGTCACTGACCATCTCCAGTGCGGATGGGGTGAGCGGTTACTACCGGGCCCGGGCCGTCAATGCCGATGGCGAAGTTGTTGGCCGGTGGAGCAGCATCCCGCTGAACGAAGGTCGCCGCCAGACCCTGGTACTCACGCTGGGTGGAGACGCGAGGGTCGTACGGGTTGTGTCGCTTGCTACAGCCGAGCCGCTCGCCGCCGCCAAGCCGGCGTTCGCGGCGGAGGCCGTGCCCGAAGCCAGCGGTCTTTCGCCCAATTCGCCCAACCCGTTCAACAGCGCCACGCTGATTGCGTACCATCTCGCAAGCGCGGCCCCCGTGAAGCTGGTGATCTACAATGTGCTGGGTCAGCCCGTGCGGACGCTGGTGGACGAGTCCCGTGCGGCGGGCAGCTATCGAGTCAGGTGGGACGCGCGCGACGACGCTGGTGCATTGTTGTCTACTGGAGTCTATATCGCACGGCTGAGCTATCCTGGCGGTGTGCAGACGCAGCGACTGCTGTACCTGAAGTAGCGTTGAACGGTTGGATGGATTGCCTCATCCTGGAGAACCCGCCTGGAAACGCCCGATTCAGCCTTGAGTACGAGGCTTGCGGGGAATTCGGGCGGGTTCTTATATTGTTGTCTGTGAAGGCTGACGATCGCGGCGCCGGATCAACGACGTTCAGGAGTACACTCCGACCCCGTCGCAGACAAACGCGCAAGAGTATCTTAGACGTAAATTTCATTTGCATGACGGAAAAAATACCCTTAATATGCGCGTTTGCAGGATTCGGTCCGAGGCGACACACCTCGTTTCTCAGAACGAGGACAACACACTGTCGTTACCCGAGGGAGCTTGTCTTTCCGGAAAGGAGAACCGTGATGGTGAAGGCTCGAACACGATTCAATCCGACATGCTTGATTCCGTTGGCAGGTCTGCTCGTCCTGGCCGGCGTCTTTTTTGCTGTGCCCCGCGCCATGGCGCAGGGAGATTGCGTACTCCCTCCCGGCGTGACGCCCCCCGCGGACCCGAGTGTGACGGCACAACAGGTGGAAGACGGCAGCGCCCGCCTCGATGAATTCGCACAGGTTGCAAGAGATCAGTTCAAGCACATATCCGAGGCGGGCGGGCAGCAAGCGTACCACTTTGGATGCGTGATCAGGCAGGAGGGGGGTCCCTGGCGTTCCGGTTCCACATACCTTGTTCAGCTGACGCTGGACGGCAGGGTGTTCGTTCACTCAAAAGACATGGCGTTGTCGGGCAGACTGCTCAATCGCGCGATTCTTGCGCGAATCCTCGTTTCGCTGGGAGTCTCCCAGGGAGATTTAACCGACCCGGCTGCCGTCACGGCCACGCTGCTGGAGGAACCGCACGGCGCATTTGATGCGACCTCCCCAATTCCTGGTGTATCGCCAGGTATACCGGGCGCCTCCGGCTATGCCAGCGCCTACGTCACTGCTCGGCGGTCGGACCCGCTCATACTGCTTGCCGGGTTCGATCTCGACGCGTCTCACGTGGTTGAAGAAGACATCGATTACGGTGAACCGGCCGTTACCGCAGAGGACGTCGTGGACCGGGAGAGTTTGAAGGCCTTCGTTGCGGAGGCAGGACGTTACTTTGCCAGACTTAGGAGCACCGGCGGTCGTGCTGCCATCTCACAAGCCAAGGTTGCCATGCGGGATCCAAACGGTCCCTGGAGACACGGCTCTGTGTATCTCTACGTCCTGGATCTCGCCAGTAACATCATCCTGTTTCACGGCGCCAATCCGAACAGGTACGAGTTGCGACCTCTGATCGCGACGGTCCGCGACGTCGTCACCGGCGAGCTCGTGCTGCCGCAGGTCATCGAAGCAGCGAAGAGCAGCCCTGAAGGCGGCTTCGTGCAGTATTTCTTCGACGACCCGACCGACGACACCGACAGCGCCGACATCCCCAAGGTGGGTTACGCACGCCAGTTCGAGGGTGGGTGGGAACTTGGCGAACTCGTGGTCCGATTCAACGTCGTCATCGGGTCGGGCTTTTATGGAAGCGCGTCCGACGTCGCGATGGGTCGCCGTACGGACGTGCAGGCAACGGTATTGGGCGCCGCGGTTGCGGGGTTGGACGTCGAATTCTCCCGCGCAATCGCGGGTCGGAAGCCCGACTACGCCTGGAGCGGCGTTACGGACTCGGACGGCTCTTTTTTCCTTTCCATCTCCGGCGCGGATGCAGGGGCTGGTTACTATAGAGCCCGCGCTCGCAACACCGAGGGCGAGATCGTGGGGCAATGGAGCAGCATTCCGCTCAATCTCAATAAGCGCCAGTTTCTGGAACTGACGCTGGGCGGGGGCGCCAGGGTCGTACGGGTTGTATCGCTGGCCTCGGAGGAGCCGGTGGCTGCGGCCAAGCCGGCGTTCGCGGCGGAGGCGGCGCCGGAAGTCAGCGGTCTTTCTCCCAATTCGCCCAACCCGTTCAACAGCGCCACGCTGATCTCCTATCATCTGTCCGACACGGGTCCTTTGAAACTGGTGATCTACAATGTGCTGGGGCAGCCCGTACGGACGCTGGTGGATGAGTCCCGTGCGGCGGGCAACTATCGGATCAGGTGGGATGCGCGCGACGATGGAGGCGCATTGTTGTCGACCGGCGTCTATATCGCTCGTCTGAGTTATCCCGGCGGTGTGGCGACACAACGGCTGCTCTACCTCAAGTAGCGCCAGGAAAACGTTCGGTTAGAAAGCGATTGACCGAGAACCCGTCTGGAAACGCCCCAATTGGCCTTGAGAACGAGGCTTGCGGGGACTTCAGACGGGTTTCTTTTGCGGGTGCGATGGTAGACGATCGCGACACCGGATCAAGCATGTTAGGACGGTCATTCCGTCACGAGCATGGATATAGACGCCGAAAAATAAGCGAATATGACAATTTTATTGCATAACGGATATAAATCACTTAATTTACGCATTCCCGCGATTCGGTCCGCGGAGGCCGCGGTGCTGGGTGACGCGACGGAAGGTTTGACCGTCGAGCTTTCGCGCGCCGTCGCCGGTCGCCGGCCCGACTACGCCTGGAGCGCTGTCACCGATGCCGAGGGCCTGCTGTCGCTGACCATCTCCAGCGCGGATGGGGTGAGCGGATATTAACGGGCCCACGCCACGAACGCTGACGGCGAGGTCGTGGGTCAGTGGAGCAGCATACCTCTGAACGAAGGCCGCCGCCAGGCCCTGGAACTGACGCTGGGCGGCGGTGCGCAGACCCAGCGACAGCTGTACCTGAAGTCGCACCTGACGTTCAGGCGGGAAGCCTTATCCGGAGAACCCGTCCGGAAATAACCGGCAGGCCCTGAATACGAGGCTTTCGGGATCTTCGGACGGGTTCTCTTGTTGTTGCACAGCATCATCTGACTTCCCTTCAATCAACGTTAGTAACACGTATTCAAGATGTTAGGGAAAACACCGCCCGATTGGAACGCAATAGTGCCAGATCGAATATTGACGGATTTTTTCTTTGCATAACCGGTGAGTTTTGTTTAATATCACGTTCCAGTGATCGGTCCCGTGCGATGGACCGATGTCAAAAAGGGAAGAAAACCGGCAGTGGTCGCTCTTGCGGCCCTGTCTTCAAGGGAGGGAGAACTGTCATGTCAAGGGTTCGTACGCTGTTTATGCAGGCAAGACTAAATCCGGTTGCCGGTCTGCTCACCCTGGCCGTCGTCCTGTCATTCGTAATTCCTGCCGAGGCGGTCTGTCCGCTTCCCCAGGGCGTGACGGCCCCCGACGATCCGGCCGTGACGGCGCAACAGGTGGAAGACGGTAGCGCTACCCTCAAGGAGTTTTCGCTGGCAGTGAGAGAGCGGTCCAGAGAATACGCCCAGGGGGCCGTGAGCGTGGAACAAGCCACATATATCGGATGCATCATAAGGCTGGACGATGGGATCTGGCGTTCCGGTTCCACGTACATCGTCAGCCTGACGCCCGACGGCAGGGTTTATATTCACGCGAAGGACATGGCGCTGACGGGCAGGCTTCTCAACCCGGTGATTTACGGAGCGATCCTTTCTTCGCTGGGCGTATCCCTATCGGATCTGGCGAATCTGGCGTCTCCCGATCCTGCTACCGCCGCCCAGGCTATGGTCGCCCTGATGGGCACATTGTCGCAGGAACCGGACGGCGCATTCGATGCGACCGGTCCTGTTCCTGGTCTGTCACCAGGTATACCGGGCGCTTCGGGCCATGCCGCCGTCTATATCGAGCCCAGTATAGGGGGGGCTCCGATAGTAATGCTCATGGGTTTCGACCTCAATGAATCTCACCTGGTTCCCATTAGCGCTGAAGCCATCGATTACGGCGACCCGGCCGTTACCGCCGAAGACGTGGTGGACCGCGAATCCCTGAAGGCCTTTGTTACCCAGGCGGGGAATTACTTCCTTGAACTCCAGAAATCCGGGGATTTCTCCGCGATTGCGAAAGCCAGGATCGCCCTGCGGGATCCGAACGGCCCGTGGAGACACGGTTCCGTGTACCTCTACGTCCTGGATCTTGTCAGCAACATCATCATATTTCACGCAGTATACCCCGACAGATACGAGTATCGGCCTCTGATACCAACCGTCACCGACGCTGTGACCGGCGAGTTCATCCTGCCGCAGGTCATCGAGGCGGCGAAGGGCAACCCCGAGGGCGGCTTCGTGGAGTATTACTTCGACGACCCCAACGACGACACGGACAGCGCCGACATCCCAAAGAC